>MEHG01000052.1 GCA_001940705.1 Candidatus Thorarchaeota archaeon AB_25 | reverse complement strand
TGTCACTGAATTTTCTATATCCATGATTCAGTGCACGTTTTGTTTCTACGCCAAGTGGAATCAAAGTGTCCGGGATTGGTAGATTTTTGCTTATACTTCGAAATTCTTCTATTGCACTATCCAGAGTTTTTCTATCCGATTTGTCAGGAGCTTTGTACCCTCTTCCGTTTACAAGATTCTTGTTTTTTGAAACGTCACAATGCTTGCAATAGAACTCAATGGCATACATTCGTTCTCGATATCTACCAAATTTCTGTGCGACATCAACTATCTTTTCACTATGACCGCAATCAGAACATGTGAATCTACGCCCCCTAGAGAATGAAACTTCAGTAGGTGTGAATTTTTGGTGACATTTTGAACACGTGGTCGAATTTTCGGCATTTTTCGACTCAAAAACGTTCCAACATTGCGGACAGACCACAAAATCACTACTTCCCGTTGGACTCTTAGCGAGGAAAAAATTGCGCATTAGGTGTACTTCTTTTGCGCATTTGGAACATGAGCTCACTTTGTAATAGAAATAATAGATTGCCTCAGCTGTTTCTTCACACTCAGGACATATTGTCTGATAGTACCGTCTGAGCTCAGTCCCTATCTCATCATCTAGTTTCCCGAGAGTCTGAGCAATAAGTTCTGGATCAATATCTTCTACTTGTTTCTTCACCAAGAACCAGGATACGGGATTGAGGTCTCCTGCAATCACCTTGCATCCAAGTTTGAGTGCCTCGATCACTGTTGTCCCGCCTCCCATCATTGGGTCGAGTACAACTTTTCCATCCAGATTGACGTCTTTCGGATAGAGCTCCCAGAGACTGTTTGGTTTTCCATTCCATCCATCAAGTTCATCATCAGCTAGAGAATAGAGAAGGATTGTTCTGAATACTGAACCAAGTCGTCTTGCCCACCATTTATGCATCACATAGACTGGTCTGTAGTGTCGCCTACCAAAACCAGTCGACTCTTTCTCAGCTATCTTGTTAACTTCAGCGATTGGAAAGGTCGATTCTATTGCTCTCTTCAGCTGGGCTAATCCTCCAATTGTATGTGATGTAACACACCCCTTTCAACATTGCTGAATATTGAAACGGAACTGGATGCGTGCGTCTACAATATAGTGAACACTAAGGTCTTCCTGGAGAAGTTAGCTACATGGGTGAGTGATAACGTATCTGAGATTGATGAGGAGCCGGAGGAGTGGATCGTAATCCTGTCGGAAGATGTGGAGACTGGAGAAATCCATTGGACAGCTGAACAAGAAACAGGAGGCTTTTTTCTCACGGGAACTATGCATCTAAATCCCAAAGAGCTTCAGACTTTAGGACAAGAGGCTGGCAGTGACGAAGTAAAACGTATCTTCGAGATCGAGGTTGTTCCACAACTTACCATCATCAGCAATCTCGATGATGTGATGGAAGAGCAGATTCCGGATGCGGTCAGAAATTTTCTGTCAGGGCGAAGATGAGGCTATTAAATTCTGAACGAAACTACACGAAGACCATATACCCTTGAGCATTCATTAGAAATGATTGCAGTCCGGATGCAAAAATAAATCACCTAGAAAGGACAATTTAGCAATCCTTTTATTCAATTTAAGGAGGACAACGAAACATCAATCGGGACGTAGCTCAATCTGGCAGAGCAATGGACTGTAGTGGGCAACCGCTTTGGTCGTTGTCCGGAGATATCCATCGGTTGCCGGTTCAAATCCGGCCGTCCCGACCATTCATCGTTTTTCACCGAATTTACGGACTATAACTGGTTTCAAGATGGTAGCAATCAGAATAATCAGGAATCCAAGACCCGTGAAAGTGATCAAGTTTGCCAGTCTCGTAATAACAACACTGACAGAAACAATACCCGCACCCAAATAGAATAGCCTGACAACGAATCCAGTGACAAAGACAGGAATAAGGCGTATATTTTCCCAACCAAATGTGAAGTCTACTTCAAGTTGCCCCTCAAGACGAATCGCAGTTTCACTGACCCCTTTTGTTGGATATTGATAGTTTACCAAAGCCCATACCCCACAATCATCAGGAATAGCAGAGCTAGCGAAATCAACAAACACACTCACAGATTCACCATAGAATATACTGAGTGGAATATCAACACTTTCTGAACTGGAATCCCCAGGACCAATTTCAAATGCATATTGATTGCTTGAAATTGGAAACCTTATGGGTAGATAGTTTCCGACGAGAATAAATATCAAACCTACAGCAAGAAGCAGCTTAGGCCGCGAAGGGCGCTTCACTATCAATCCCCAAATACGGTATGGAATTTTCCTTTATAATCCATCAGTCAGTAGATTTGATGTACCATTATTTCATTCAAGAATTCTATCACATGTAGATCCATCGGTTGCCGGTTCAAATCCGACCGTCCCGACCACTCTTTCTTCAAGCTCGTAAAGGGCTAGTTTGCAGCAAAAATCCGAATTTTATTTCGGCAAATGTCGATTTTCGGAAATCTAATAAATACATTCGCCAATGAAAGAACGCCAAATAATACTCGATAAAATCACAACGATGAGCTATACCTCTTGGTTGTCATAGACAATGGTGGTCTTGCTTAGGGTGTATTTAGTCACTAGGACCACAGGCGATGACCAAGTTCGTGAGTTGCCTATAGAACTGTGATACTCATGTCATGGAGTGCATCAGAAAACAACACTATAGACCCAGTCAGGGTTGCAGTACTAGGTGCTGGACACGCAGGCAGAGGACTTGCCAGCTATCTCTCTATGTATGGATTTGATGTTTCTCTCTATAATCGCACAATCACCAATGTCGAGAAAATATCGAAAAGAGGAGGAATCAAGGTTCAGGGTCTTTTTGAGGCATTTGCATATCTCCCACTAGTCACAGATGACATAGCCAAGGCTATCAAAGATCGTGACATCATTATTGTCGTAGTACCTGCTCAGGCTCACACATTCTTTGCAAAGACCTTGAGTCCATTTCTAGAATCCGGACAAACAGTGCTTCTAATGCCAGGACGGACTGGGGGTGCACTTGAGTTTGCAAGAATCCTGAGCTCACAATTGGATACCGATAATATTCTGCTTGGAGAAGCCCAAACATTCAGCTTTGTATCAAGGATTACTGGAAGGGATTCTGTGTTGATCTCCAAGGTTAAGAACAGTACAAGGGTAAGTGCTTTTCCAGCATCCCATAATCGCCTGTTTATGAGGAGTCTAAGACGACTTCCAATTACATTCAATATGGCTGATGATGTCATGGAAACCAGCCTTGATAACGTAGGCGCAATGTTACATCCAACACCCACGATTCTCTGCGCAGGTTTATTGGAGTCAAAAGAGGGCGGATACAACCACTATCATGATGCTATTTCCGAATCAGTAGGACGACTTGTAGAACGAATGGATGCCGAGAGGATCAGTGTATCCCGTGAATTTGTTTCTCAATCTGTATCTCTTCTGGAATGGTTGAGGAGCACGTATGATGCTGAAGGAACTACGCTGCGTGAGTGTATTCGAAGTATTGACACCTATGATGATATAGGTAGTCCCTCATCATTGGATCATCGTTACGTATTGGAAGATGTACCCACCGGCCTTGTACCCCTCTCCTATCTTGGACGACTTGCTGGAGTTGAAACCCCTGCTATAGATGCTGTAATCAACTTGGCTTGTCAGCTCTATAATCATGATTTCTGGAGTAGTGGAAGAAATCTTAGAAGTCTGGGTCTTGAGGGATTGAACCCCAGTGAAGTACGGGAATATGTCAGAACTGGATTCATGCCAGAGAAATATCCAGAGCTTCATGAGATATCTGATATGTTCGAATTGGAGGTGGATGAAATTTGAGAATCTTGGGAGCTGCCATCGGAAGTTGTGTCCATGTGGCTGGTGTTCTTAGATTTCTAACGCTCGCGGAGGAAGAAGGACATGAAACAATCTTCTTGGGAACAGCGATTTCCATTGATGAATTGATAACAAAAGTGAAAAAACACAATCCTGATGTTATCGGTGTGAGTTACAGACTCACAGCAATCAGTGCGGTCAAACTTCTTGAGGACTTGAAGAACGCTGTGACAGAATCTGATTTAGAGAAGAAACGATGGATACTTGGTTGCACAGCACCAGTCAAACCGATTGCAGAACAAACTAATCTTTTTGAAGAGATATTCACTGGTCTTTCAACCGATGAGGATTCAATTAGTTTTCTTCGTGGCCGCACACACATGCCGCCAGAAGAGAAGAATCCTCAAGATTTGTTGACAAGAATGACCATTAAAAGCCCAATACCAATCATCAGACATCACTTTGGCTTGTCTACAATTGACGAAACTGTAAATGGTGTCAAAAGAATTGCAGAGGCTTCAGTCTTAGATGTTATTTCTATTGGACCTGATCAGAACGCCCAAGAATCTTTCTTTCACCCATCTGAGATGAATGAAAGTCTCGAGGGTGATGGAGGTGTTCCGATTAGAAAACCCAAAGATTTACAGCGCATCTTTGAGGTCTCACGAAGAGGCAACTTTCCACTCTTGAGATGCTATAGTGGTACTCGTGATTTGATATCTTGGGCACAGTTACTAAAGGATACCATAAACAATGCTTGGTGTGCAACTCCTCTGCTATGGTATAGCGAGCTGGATGGAAGAAGTAAGAGACCTCTTGAGAAGGCAATCACGGAGAATCAAAAGAATCACCGATGGCACGCAAAGAATGACATCCCTGTAGAAATCAATGAGTCCCATCAATGGAGCTTAAGAAGTGCTCATGATACAATTGCAGTTGCCATGGCATATCTCTCAGCATACAACGCCAAGAAAGCTGGTGTTAGACATTACATCGCACAATACATGCTAAACACACCTCTGGGAACCTCTCCAAAGATGGATCTTGCCAAGATGCTGGCAAAAATCGAATTAATCGAGTCGCTTCATAATCACTATTTTGTCTCTCTAAGACAAGTACGACCCGGCCTTTTTTCATATCCTCCTGACCTAGATTCAGGCAAGGGTCAACTTGCATCATCAATATACACCGGTATGATGTTAAAACCAAATATTGTACATGTTGTGGGTTTCTGTGAGGCTGATCATACTGCAACTGCAGACGATATAATTGAGAGTTGCAAAATTACACGACGAGTCATTCATGATTGTCTTCTCGGAACGCTGAACCCGCTAGATGATAAGGAATTGTTGATGCGTAAGAACGAGCTCGTCAAAGAAGCCCAACGACTTATAGTAACTATTCGTTCCCTGGGTGATGAATCTTCAATAGACCCGCTCATTGAACCTGTTACATATGTGCGCGCAATAAGAAAGGGAGTTTTGGATGCACCAGATCTGAGAAACAATCCTATTGCCAAGGGATTACTCAAGACCAAAATGATTGATGGTGCATGTTTAGCAATACATCCTGATACTGGTAATCCAATCGATGAAAATACAAGGCTAGGACAACTTGGTCAGGAAATAGCATCTGAACATGTTTTGAGATGACTTATTTGGTTCAAATCCGACCGTCCCGACCAATCCTTTTCTTATAGTCTTATGACTACTAAATCACAATTTCAAGTAGTGTTATCTGAAGAACATCCTAACTACGAATCGATATCGATTGAGATTCCAAGAACACGAACAAGTTCTTTGTAACGATTACGAATTGTCACTTCTGTGACTCGTGAAACATTAGCTATCTCCCTCTGAGTCCGTCTGTCTTTTTCGACTATTCCAGCTATGTAAAGTGCAGCCCCTGCGATTCCACCGGGGTCCTTTCCAATTGTTACGAATTTTTCCTCAGCGTTCTTGATTATTTCAGTAGCTTTCTTCACAGTTCTCCCTTCAAGAAGAAGATCTGAGGACAATCTTGGTATCAAGTCCTTTGCAGAAGCTAGTGGTACATCAATATTGACTCGAGAAACAACTAAACGAACCGCATGACCAATCTGCTTCCTATCGACGTTTGTTTCAGTCGCAACTTCGTCGAGTCGTCTTGGAATCCTGTGAATCCGACAAGCAAGGTAAACTGATGCGGCAACTACTGATTCAATACTTCTTCCTCTTACAAGGTTCTTTGTCAGAGCTTTTCTGTACATCAGTGCTGCAGTCTCTCTAACATCACGTGGAATTCCAAGTTGTGAGGAGAGCCTCTCCATCTCACTCATTGCAATACCAAGGTTTCTATGTTGAGAACTATGGAGCCTACTTCTGATATGCCATTTTCTCATTCTATAGATGGCCGCACGTGTGGTACTTGTAAGTGCCCTACCACTTGCATCCTTGTTTCGCCAATCAATTACTGTTGAAAGACCCCTGTCAGCTATAGTGAGAGTCATTGGTGCTCCAGTTCTAGCTCTCGCATTCCTTTCTTCTGTAGTGAATGCTCTCCATTCTGGACCTCTATCAGTAGTACGCTCTGATACAACAAGTCCACAGGAAGTACAGATATTCTCTCCACGGACATGGTCCTCTGTGAACGAAGCCCCGCCACAGCTCACACACACGATTCGTTTGTTTGCAATCCTCTCTCTGACCATATTCGTCATATCTTTCTCCCCCTAACGACATCTTTCCTACTTTCTCCAATTACACTGCCATTGTTTGACAATTCTTCTACCATTTTCATCAGCTTTGAATTGGGATAAGTGGCAAAGTGGGACATTTCGGTTTTTTACAGAATAACCCCGTCTTGTGTTGCATTACTCAACGCAACAACAACAACTCAATTGATTACTACAAGAAATAACCGAAGATACTCTCTACTTAGTCTCTCAATCATTTCCATATGCAAATCTCTCCTTATAAAAGAGGGCTCACTCACCACGTTGAAGGAAATTGGTTTCCGGTTTAAATCCGGTTGTCCCGACCATATCTAATTCTTAGAGCATTCAGGAATTCTTCAATCTCTCCTTGATCGTGAAGAATATACACATTCTTACTTGCCCTGAGCTTTTCCAAGAACCTGAGAATCGCCGGTTTCCGAGTATTGGGGTAATCCCAAATCCATCTGATGAAATCCATGTCTATTTTCTCAGGACACCCCTCAGCAACATCTGGTCGTGTCTTTCCTCGGTTTCTTAGATATCTGGCCACCACGCGGAAATATGATGACCTACGTGTCATATCTAAGAAAATTATTGTGTCTGCAACTTCTGCTCGCATCTTGAGTGTTGATGTATAGTTTCCATCCATGACCCAGGTTTCTGAAGCAATCAGTTCTTTGACCTTATCAGGCCACTCATCCTTTGGAGTTTCCACCCAGTTTGGTTTCCAGTAATGCATGTCTAGATGGACTGCTGGAATACCAAGGACTTTACTAATTCTCTTACCCACTGTTGATTTTCCTGAACCGCTTGGTCCAAGAATTAGAATCCTACGTAAAGGAGAGTCAGGAAATAACGGTTGCATTCCTATTCTACACAATCGATTCATCCTTTCGTATTTATTGGTCACTAGTTCAGAAATTCAGTCACTTCATCAACTGATAATCTTGGTCGTGGCCCCGGTTTTACATCGGGCCGACCCACAGTAATCGCAGCAAGGAGTTTCCATGGTTTCTTGAAGTAGTCCATGATTGCTTCGTACGTATAGAAGATATCCCCAATCCAACAGGTTCCTAATCCAAGTGAATGAGCTTTCAATAGTAGATTCTGGATTGCTGCAGATACACTATGAACCTCTGTGGACCATCCAAGCTCATTCGTATTCCAAACAACAATTACCACAGGAGCCTCTTCCATCATCGTACAGGAGCCAAATGAGGAACCCACATCAAACGTCAGCTTGCCAAGTTCATTTCTGTACATATCTGTGAATTTGTCCTTAGATTCACCAGAAAGCACTGTGAATCTCCATTGCTGACCGTTCTTAGCACTGGGCGCGAAGGTCGCCGCCTCAATAATCTCTCTGACCAGATTTTCCTCAACCTCGTCGCTCTTGAAAGTCCTAACACTTCGTCGTCCTTTAATTGCCTCGTCAATACTCATCATCTTATTCAACATCCTTTGGAAGGTGAATGATGAAACTACACTCGTCATCTCCCTTGAGTACAGATTTCACCATCTCATATTCAAGTGGCTGATCAAGCGCAGCCTCCCAAGGCATTTTTGTAAAACCTCCGCTACAATGGCAGAAGTTGGCTGATACATCAACATCATCTAGAATGGATTCACGAGCCCATGCACAATGACATGCATAATACCGCTTCTTCTTCTTGTCAGTTTCCTCAAGATACTCTTGTACCATGTATGGAATCTTCGTGTGGTAGATAGTATTACCTCTCCTCTCACCGCTCAATACATCAGAACGGCTCTTCACAAACTCAACAACAACATCAGTGATGTATTGATTATAGAACAGTGATCCATCATCCCTGTGTTTCTCTAACTCTGCGATTGCGTTTTCCCGTTTCTGTTTCAAATACTCATCAATACCGCCAGCTTTCACGAACTTCTCTCGTTCTCCTTTTCTGAAGTCACGAGGTAGTCCATGAGCAACATCTGCCAAAATCTTCTTACAGTCTGTTGGATCTAGAACTTTCTCCATCTTCTCCATGACTTCTCGAGTAACCCCCATCTTCTCAGTGTCTGGTATCCCTAAGGGAGGTAAGCCTTTCTTCGGGAGTATCTCGTCACGCTTCTCTTCACCAACATGCTCCCCAAGTCTTTCATGGAGGACATTCATCACTTCGCCCCCATCAAATATTGCTAGAACTGGTAGATATAGGTCCATATTTTTGATAAAGTATGCATAACGCGATAGCGCAGCATAATTGAGATAGGTATTCAATCCTTCTTCAATCAAAATCTTTGAGAATTTACTGAATTCTGTTTCTGATGCAGTTTCAAGTGTCTTCCCAAACTGCTGTAAAAACTCTTCAAATCTCTCCACCATTTTCGTGTTTTCAACAATCTGTTCTTCAGGGACAGGTTGTTCTCTATCCGTCAGATACTTACGAAATCCTTCCTTGTCCATCTTTCACACACTCATTCAACCTTTCCATCAGCCGTTTATCAAACGAAGGGTGAAAGCAAGAATGCAAGTGTTAAGATGTTCACTCGGAAATCCCGAGAACCATTTTCGCGCCATTACCCAGTATTACGTAGTTAATACAGGTGCTTAACTATCCTGACCAATACAAATTCTTGGTGTATTCGAGCAATGAAAGCAATAGAAGCCAAGATTAAGCACGCTCTTGAGAACAAAGGTATCAAGTGTCAGTCAGTCTACAGGATGCCTGATCTTGAAGATACTCGAGTGGTCATCGCTTTCAATTCCAAAGACAATAGAAGGCTCTCAATAAGGAAGATTGAGAATGCCTTAGCATCCCTAAACGTTGGAGAATTCAAAATACCAAGAGAATTTCAACGTCTTAGTTCGGCATTCCTGCACCTTGAGATTACTCTTGGAGCAAGGACTAAGAAACCTGTACTCCCTGCATCCATGTAAAAGTGATTTCAATCCGTGTTTTTTATCAGGAACGATAGCATAGGCTAGGCTATGAATCTCGATCTAATTGACCGGACTTTCCTTGTTACAGCAGCTTCCCGAGGCCTTGGATTCAGTGTGGCCAAATCTCTTGCAGATGAAGGAGCTGAAGTGATTATTTGTGGTCGTAATGAAGAATCACTGAAGAAAGCCACTTCAGAACTTGGAGAGTTGGCTCAATATTATGTAGCTGATTTGTCAAAACAGGAAGATGTCAAACGACTTCTGAAGAATATCGGGTCACAAATTCTTCGTTTAGATGGTCTGTTTGTTAATGCTGGGGGACCACCTCCTGGGACATTTTCGAACCTTTCAGATGATGATTGGAAGAAGGCTATTGATCTCACATTAATGAGTGCCGTATGGTTGACTAGAGAAACGATACCATTTCTGAAGATGTCTGATTCCCCCTCTATTTTATACAGCACATCAATCTCGGTAAAACAACCAATCAACAATCTGTTACTGTCAAATGCGATTCGTCCAGCAGTGATAGGAATGATGCGTACACTCGCAACCGAATTGGCTCCTGAATATATTCGTGTGAATGCAGTCTGTCCGGGTTATATCCACACAGAACGAGTAGAGGAGCTCATGTCAGCATCTGAATCTGCAGTAGAGAGTATCAATGCAAGAATTCCCCTGGGTCGAATGGGAAAACCAGAAGAGTTTGGACCAGTGTGCGCGTTCCTTCTCAGCCCTGTTTCTAGTTACATACATGGTGCACTTCTGCTTGTTGATGGAGGACTCTACCAAGGAATGATGTAGTCTGAACTCAAAGTTGAAGTTCTGTAGGATCTATTCCTCCACTTCTAACAAGTGCAATTTTGGCATAATCGCGAACCTGTTCATCCTCATGTTCTAGGAGGTTTCTCAATACAGGAACTGCAGGTGGATATGGTGAAACTCCAATAGCCCAAGCCGCTATTCGAAGCACCTCAGTTTCTTCTGAACCAAGTAGTTCTGTTATCACTCTGAGTATAATCTCAGACCTTCTCTCTACAACTAGACGAATCATGCGGACTTGTTCACTTGGAGGTACTCTTGTCATCACAACTGCTAATCCTTGTAATGCCTTGGTGTCATCCATATCTCTAAGCCCACGAATTGCCCAGTCTCTCACCTTTTCAGACTCATCCTCGAGTGCTGCAAGAAGGCAGTTGATCGACTCAGGAGCACCCATGTTACTTAGAGCCCATGCACCAGACTCTCTCATCTCTACATTTGGGTCTCCTAAAAGAATACAGAGTGTTCCCAACGTCTCGTCATTAGCCACTTTCGTTAGAGCAAAGACAGCTTCTTTCCTGAGATTCACGTCCTCATGACTATCTCGTGCCGTTTTTCTTAGAATCCTGCTATAGCTTACAGGATCTGTGCTTCCCAGTATATGGACCACCCATTTTCTTACTTCAAAGTTTTCTTCTTTGTTTGCAAGAATATCAACAAGCTGTGGATTGAGAGAATCAATCCTGGTTCTATAAGCGGCTTGTAGTCCTCTCACCTTAATCTGCGAATCTACGTCTACAATTGCTCCCTCTATTACCTGTATCGCGAGCTTCGCACTTAGAAGATCTACCAAGTCAAGTATATGCTGTTTGGACTGCATTTTATCATCTGATGTACCTGTGAAAATAGAATCAAGTACATCTCCAAACTCGTCTGGATGTGCATTAACATACTCTGCAACTTCCTTTCGTTTGTCTGGCATTTTGATTTCAGCTATGAGTTCAAGCACATCTGTCACAAGTTGAGCTTCCAGCTACCCCCTTAGTTACCTTTCGCCGTTCCCCGAAACTTAGACAATCTTGGACATCAAGACTGAAGACTGATGTTCGGTTCCTGCTTCACTGAGGTCTGCATCGTGATTTTAGAAGAATCACAAAGTGACAACAAAAATTCCGTAGAAACAGTGGGCAGTAAGGCTGTGACCCGGGCTCAAATCCCGGCAAGGGCATCACACTTTTCTTGCTTTGACAATTATAACAGATGCCAGAGTCGGGAACCTGGCGAAGAACTTTTCCAGTGAGTTGGAAATCCTAACATATTTTTTGTATTTGTCAAGTATATGATCATTGTGAGCTACCATTGGACTCCCTTTCACTTCTTCAATCCTAAAACCATGGTATACAATTAACTTAGTTAAGGTTTCCTTAGTATAGGCCCTCACATGGCCGGTATTGTATAACCCCTTTGCTTTAATTGGTGGGAAGACGAGTTCAGAGGCAGACTCTATCCCTATTGGAAACTTGCCAGCTAGGAGCAACAACCTGTTGTAGTATGTAGCGATATTCGGCACACTCAAAATCAAAAACCCGTTCTTTTTGAGAACTCTCCTCAATTCCTTTAGGAAAAATTCTGTGTTTATCAAGTGCTCGAGAATGTCCCCACACAACACAGCATCAAAGTAATTGTTGGGATATGACAACTTATTTCCGTCTAGATCCTGTTTCTTCACCTTCAATCCAGACAACTCAGCTTTTTTCAGGGCATCCTTTGAAATATCTACACCGTGGACATCTGCTCCGAAATCTTCTATTATTCTCTTTCCGAACCAACCGTCGCCGCATCCTACATCCAAGACTCTGTCACAAGGTTCGAAGAGATTTACAATCCTCTCTAATTTCTCCTTTTGTTCTATGTGGTACCTTTCGTTCGACTCACTGAACACTTTAGAGTATATCTTCTCATTGATCTCTGATTTCATCTTCTATCTCTCAAAATAACTCTAAGTTATAAATTTAGATACTTTGACTCTAAACAAGAGCTGCCCATTCGGCAAGGGCATTAATAACTTTGTAAAATCAAATTTAGGAGATGCCAAAAACTTACCCAAACTTGGATAATTGAGAATATTGGCAAAGCAATTGATCAGTTACACTTCGCCCTAGTGCAAAATAAGAGATCTAGTAGATTTTGAATGCCTCCGCATTAGGTAGCTTGAAAGACTCCTTATCTGGGTTGTATCTAAGAACAGAATGATACGCAGCCATTTGGAGCGCTATCGTGTTAGGAATGGCTTGTACCAACGGAAGTCCCAATCCAAATTTTCCGTTAGTGTGAAGATGATATGCTCTCATTTTCAACGAATCTGTTAGTACGCTCATGTAAACATTATCGGATGAATCAATAGGACTACTCGTGATTAGAACCGCGCTATCATTATCATTGATTGATATATTGTAATGATGCCGGAATTCCTCTCTATTAGATGCAATTCCCTTCGATACAGAGTATTCATTGAACTTCATCATCCCAATCTGTGCTGCTATATGATTAGGCCCCTTAGATATGAGATAGATTGGAACATTGGGGCTGGTGAGTTTAGAGATTGCAATTCCTTCTTTTTCAGCCCAAGTCAACAACTCTTTTCCAATGTTCTTCAGTTGTTTGATATCCTGGTCAAGTTTTCCTTCAGATTCATCATCAAATCCTGCCGAAACCGCCAAGAGGTATGTCATCGCTGCTGTGGTGGGGGCTGATGGACTTGTATTGTAGGTTCCAACACCTGATTTGGTAACCCACACATAATCCGCATCCTTTGAAGCAGATCCATCTTTATCATCAGTCAACACAACAATTGTTGCACCTTGCGACTTGGCTTTCTGAAGTGCATCAATTGTTGCCAGACTTCTTCCTGATGCAGTTATCCCAATCACAGCTGTGTCTTTACCAAAACGCAAGTGACCAATCTCGTCAGGAGAAATAACAAAGGCGTTTAGTCCACTTCTTAAAAGCGCCCACCTACCATAATCTGCAGCGGCATACGAGTCCCCACATCCGACCAGAACAACCTTTTTCATATCTTCAAGGACTGATACAGCTGTTTCATTCACAGCATCAATCGTTTTTGGGATTGCATGTTCCTGTTTCTTTATCGCATCATAGCAAATGTCTAAGAATTCTGTCATTAAGTGTTCAACCCCTTTCAAAGCATATCGAAATCAGGAGGATATATTCCCTGCTGTCTAATCAAACCTGCTAATACACCCCGATGATGTGTTTCATGGTTTGCCACGTGAATCAATGCCTTTCCCACCGTGAAGCTGACAGTCTGATTCCCCCAAGTAACGCTCTTCACATGTTGCAATTGATCTTTCTTGAGTCTGCTCATGAACTCTTTTGTTTCTTCATGAACCCTAGACCAGTCTTCTCTTATTGATTGGACACTCTCAAGGCTTTCTGGTTCTATCTGACTAAAATCACGACCATCAAGAACCGATATCCAGTATCTCTCCGCGTTCATTAAATGAACAAGAATATTTCGCATCGAACCTTTTCCAACTCCTAAATTCTTCCTGAACTCATCAGCACTCACCTGTTCTAGAGTCTGAAGAAGCGGTTCTCTACATGCAAGATTGTGATTGAACAACATCTCGATACAGGACATCATAATCTATGAATTACATTATCTCCCCTTATCTGGGTCACGATGTAGGAGCGAATCTAATATTCATCATTTGATATAAAAGGTGATTAGCAAAATCTTGTATTGTTCAAAGGTGTCTGGTGAGTGACCATGGATGAAGAGGGATTTCGTAGGTCTTTGAAGAAACAAAGGCGTTCAGATGGAACCATTCAAACTTGCATAGATTTCACCTTAAAATTCGAGCAATATCTCGAGAAGCATAGAAAAGAGAAAACTGTAGAAAATGTAAAGATTGCAGACCTTGAAGCATTCATAGAGTGGGGAAAAAGTGAGATTGGGTCGATGAACTCGTATCTTTGGGCACTCGGTCGATATTTCGAATTTTCAGAACAAGAGAGTCTTCGAAAACGAGCCAATCAGATGAGGCAATCAGAGATTGCTAAGAAACGAGGAAAAGGAAAGAAGCTACTACTACGTAAGATTCATGGAGTACAAGAGGAAGATGTGAAGAAACTGGAGTCTGAAGGAGTTTCCGACACAAAAACAATGCTAATCTCAGGACGCACACATGAATTAAGAGTTGAACTTTCAAAACGAATAGGCGTCCCCCTCAAAAGAATCGTTGAGTTTGTGAAGATAGCA
Organism: Candidatus Thorarchaeota archaeon AB_25; assembly: GCA_001940705.1. GTDB lineage: Archaea > Asgardarchaeota > Thorarchaeia > Thorarchaeales > Thorarchaeaceae > SMTZ1-45. The sequence continues at coordinate 883 of MEHG01000052.1, read as the reverse complement.
GACCTGACACGTATTGTAGATATCAAAGGTGTGCGTGTAAGACTTCTCTATTCTACTGGAGTGGATACAGTAGAAAAAGTAGCTATTCAGGATCCAGAAACTCTGAGAGAACTGACTATCAAGGTGAATGAGGCTGAGAAACTCATGAAACGTCATCCCACACTCGTTGAAACCACATATTGGATTCGTCAGGCTAAGGAACTCGAACCTATCATTGATTGGAATAACTGAATTGAACGAGAATAAGAAAGTGGCGCCCCCGCCGGGACTTGAACGATATAGGAATGACTCTGAAAAACAACACGCATAAGGACTAAAGAGAAAGCACGATTTGTCTGGTAAGGTGGATTATACTTGTCAGATGAATCGCATAAGGAAAATTCCGACACAAAACGCCTTGAAATGCAAATCGAGAACCTTCGCTGTGCCATTATTGTACTGATTATCGTTGTGTCATTGTTAACTGGTTACACAATCATCCAATCAATCCAGCAATATCCCATTGAATACATTGCTTCTATCGGGCTATTCATTGTTGTCGCTCTTGTAGTCCTTCTCATATGCTCCTATTCTTATGCAACTGATAGGACATGAAAAGAAGTGGCGCCCCCGCCGGGATTTGAACCCGGATCTCAAGAGGTCTGCTTCAAGCATCAATCGCTTGGATTGACAGTCTTGAATGCTAGACCGTGTGAACCCGGATTATGAAACTAGTATTCAGATGATAGTGTTGACCATCAGATTCAAGGTCATGTAGAACTAGTATGCAAAACGCATGCCTAAGCAAGTATTATTGAAAGAGTACTGTGTTTAGGTATTGTTGAAAGAGTACTGTGTTTAGGTATTGTTGAAAGAGTACTGTGTTTAGGTATTGTTGAAAGAG
>MEHG01000051.1 GCA_001940705.1 Candidatus Thorarchaeota archaeon AB_25 | reverse complement strand
CACATATAGACAGTGATTATCTTACTGAGAAAGCAATGCTGGTAGTTGAGAGCGCGGCGGCTGAAAATGTTACTGTTCCCAATGGTACTCTCCGCGCTAGTTCAGTAGATTTCAATGTGATGAATTCACTTGGTGTTAGTGCAGGGTCAAAATCAACAATGGTCTATGGTTATTTCACGGCAAAATCCGAGGTTTCCGAATCTGTTGGAGAGGGTGTTCAGAGGTGTTGGTCACGTGACATCACTAGCATTGAGTTTGACAAGATTGGAGAGAAGTTGAAAGAGCAATCATTGAACGTCTTGCAAGCTAAACCGTTCACCGAAAAGTGGGAGAACATCGTGGCTGTCATAGCTCCTAGTGAGGGAGCACAAATGATTGAATCTCTAATTGGTTCCGCTGCTTCAGGAGAAAATGTCAACAGGAAATCGAGCCCGTGGACCGATAAAGTAGGAGATGTTGTAGCTCATGAGGGTTTGACAATCGCGGACAATGGCTTATCTAAGGAAGGATTGCTTAGTGCACTTGTTGACGATGAGGGACTACCAATGCAAAAAACACCATTGATTGAGAAAGGTGTGCTACGGTCATATCTCAATGACAGCTATAATGCAGCTCAGATGGGCTTAGGATCAACAAGTAACGGTATGCGACGCGGTGCTCGAGAAATCCATGGTGCATTTGTATCTCCAGTGAGCTGCAGAACAACAACACTCGAAGTTACTCCCTCTTCAAAGTCTGTGGATGATATGATTAGTGAGATTGACAAAGGTGTATTCATAGAGCATTTCGCTTGGCCTCAGGTAGATCCAACTTCAGGTTCATTCTCAAATGAGATACGGAATGCACAGCTTATACAAAATGGCGAATTGAGTGGTCAAATAAAACACGCCCTACTTGTGGGAAATCTCTATGAATCTCTCAAAGGTGACTTGCATATCGCCAACAATCAAGAGGTTCAAGGAATCTCTGATTTTGGAGTCAACGGAAGTGCAATTATACCAACTATTGCGTTTCCTGGTACAGAGCTTGTTGGCCAATAACTGGCAAAACAGATATTCGCCTTCATTTGTAAGATTGAATTTCTACTGTGGCGGATATGCCCTTTGCCCTGATTCGATCACTCTCAGACTTAGTAGGAGAACCTCTTCTCCATTTGAATTGAGCATCTTCTCCATCTGTTCATATGCACTTGGAATGTTCTTCTTCAAGTACTTAAGGAACTCTCCTTTTGACTCAATGAGTGCCTTGTGCATTCCTTCAATATGACTAATCAATGTTGGTTCCCATGGTTTCCTACGTGCCTTTGCTTTCGGCATTACTTGCTCAAGAGTTCGAATGATCCTATCAGCTAGCTTCTTGGACTCACGTATTCGATGCTCACTTGACACATCACGTTTCTTTTTCTTCTTCGAAGCGGCCTGTGCCTTTGCTATGAAATCTTTAACTTCTTCTGGAGTCATTGCTGGTTCATCAATATCCGATTCAATAACAAGACGCTTCCATGCCTTCTTACCTTGGAAATCAACGGGAGCAACGAATCCCTTGGCTTCCATATTCAACAGGTATTTCCGAAACATATCCTCAGTTATGAGGGAAGTAGGCCCTGACATGACAAGAAACTTCTGAAACAGCACGGCTTCAAACTCTATAACCGCCCAACCAAAAGCTCCTACTATACCTATCTCTATCTCTCGCTCCATTTCTTCGGAGCCATAAGCGTACGACATCCTGCAACCCCAACTCTCTGTAAATACTCGTCAATAATTAGACCTAAAGAGCATATGAAGATTTGCGGACAGGCCCTCATCCGATTTTTGATGCTGGTCTGTTTTGAAATCGAACAGCCTGATGTTTTTTCTTAATCAAGCTGAGATGATTAACAAAAACTCGTCTCAGGAAACAAACAGACTTATAGCCAAGCCATTCACTACCTTTTGAATCGGAACGTAGGTGTAACCTATATAGTTCTGACTAGAAAAAATAGGATTGAGAGAGATGAGCGAATTAACTTCACGCGGTACGGGAATTGGCCTTTCGGCAATTATCGTAATCGTGATTATTGGAGTCGCAGGATTTGGATTGGGGTTCATCATCGCTGGTGGTTTGGGACCAGCGCCAACAACAACAACAACCCCTACTACAACTACCCCAACTCCTGGACCCGAGAACACACTGCACATACTCACTCGCCATAGCACAGCCATTCAGAATCTTTACGAGGCTGAATTCTTGGCGACTGACGCAGCTGCAGAGTATAATATCACCGAAATCGAGTGGCAGGATCCATACGATTCTCTATGGGGTCCCATACTTGATGATGGATGGGCTGACGTCATATGGGGTGGCGGACCAACTGTGTTCGACAACCTAATTTCTGATGACTATCTTGAACCATGGACAAGTGCCATGATGATAGCAGCTGCTGCTAGAGTCCCCGAGACCTATGGTGGTGTTGACTTGAAGAGAAGTGATGGCGGTGACATCATGTGGGTTTCCGCAGCCACCTCTGGATTTGGATTCACAGTCAATGATTACTTCACTGATCTGTGGGATCTACCAAACTCTACTATTGCAGCGAACTGGACTGACCTAGCCAGCCCTGAGCTTGGTAAATATCTACCAGTACTACCCACAGTTGCTGTTGCCGATGCATATGCATCATCATCGGTCAGACGTGCATATGAGATCATAACCCAAGGTTATGGATGGGATGAAGGTTGGTCGATTCTTGCACGACTGGTCGGAAATGGTGGATTCTACAGTGGATCCTCAGCTGTCAAAGAGGCAGCTGAACAAGGTGCGGTTGGTTATGGATTAACGATTGACTTCTACGGCTTCCAGTCAACGAATGTCAATCCGAATGTCAAATACATCAGTCCAGGTGACTTCAACATTGTCAACGGAGATCCAATTGCAATTGCTTCTACAAGTACTCAGAAACTGCTTGCTGAGGTGTTCGTAGACTACATTCTAAGTGCTGAAGGTCAAGCTGTCTGGACAAACCCTGAAGCTCTTAGGCTTCCAGTCATGATAGAGGCATTTGACGAACCTACTGCTGACCCATTCTGGGGTCCCTTCCTTGAAAATGTCTTCTACGACACTGCAGCTGCTGTAGTTGCTTCTGGCTTTGACTTCAATGACACACTATCAGCTATAACCAGCTATTCCTACAGAGCATACTTCCAGGCTGTCTTCACAAATGCACAGACAGAACTTGTTGCATGCTGGTCGAAAATAGCTGAGGCATTTAACATGGGTTACATCAACCAAGGTGAGTTTGATACCTATGTAGGCTCGATGGCTGCAATGTTGAATGTCGCTGGATTCAATGCTACATACGGTTTCAGTGGTGGTCTATTCGATGTAGACAAGGCCATTGAGCTGAACGCCGCAATGCACTACGACATAGATGGATCCAAGGCAACATTCCAGTCGCAATGGACTGCTGCGGCAATCGCACAGTATAACACTGTCTTGACTGCTGTCTTGGGAGAGTTCCCATAGCTATAGTGAAAGGCGTCGATATTCGGTATGACCGAAGACATCGAAGTACAAGAAACGGACATCCTTGAGGAAAGTTCCGAGCTTGTTCCGGCGGATCGTCGGAGCAGCATCGTGAGCATCCTCAAGGGTGCTCCCTATAATTTAGCCTCATGGTTCGCGCGAAGAGCTCGTTCACTGGTTTCTTGGTTTGGACGTGGTCTGAGCAGAGGACGAGGATTTCTTAGTGACCCAAAGACAAACACTCTAAACTGGGTATCAAGAACCCGAGCAAGGATTGGTGAGGGCGCTAGACGGACTCGTCGCGAGCTAGATAAAATTACATCTATTCAGTTGATTGCAGTAGTTGGTGTATTCACACTTTTTCTGATACTACCACTGGTGAGTGTCGCTGTATATGCTTTCTTCACGTCATCTGGACAATTTACATTGCAAAACTTTGTAGCCCTCTTTAATAATCCAAGAATATGGCCATTCATCTACAATGACGTGACTGGTCAAATGGATGTTTATCTTAATTTTAATGCCGGAGCTTATAGCTCAGCACTCAATGCTGTGGCAATCTGGGGCTGGGACTTTGGAGCAATCTTAAACTCCATCTATGTGGCAGTAATAGTTACAGCGGCTGCTGTTGTCCTCGGTGTCTTTTTCGCATTTCTCATGGCTAAATACGAGTTCTTTGGTAAGAGAGTCATCCGTACGTTATTGATATTTCCAATCTTAGCTATTCCATTTGTTGGTGCCATTGGAATCAAAGAATTCCTAGCACTTGATGGTTTCATCAACAAGCTGTTCTATGAAACGCTGCATATATTCCCCTCTGCCATTGTGCTCCAAGGAATTGCCGCAATGATTTTTGTGCAATCCTTCTCATTATTTTCACTGGTTTATCTGAACGCCTACTCCTCATTTATGAGCATTGACCCCTCTCTGGAAGAGCAGGCTGAGAATCTTGGAGCAACTGGTTTCAAGCTATTCCGTTCTGTGACACTCCCTCTAGCTATGCCGGGCATTCAAGCTGGAGCTATTCTTACCTTTATTCTCAGCATTGAGGACCTCGGTTCTCCAATAGTTTTTCAAGATCACGCAACTGCCAGGAACACACTCGCTTTCAAGGTTTATCAAGCAGTAGCAACTCAAGCTGGAGTAGTGGGTGCTGAAGGACCTGCCATAGGCATTGTGCTTCTTGTCTTTGCATTAATTGGATTCGTGGCTATTCGAAAATATACGGCTTTACGGTCGTATGATTCGGGTACAAAGGGTGGACAGTGGAATCCGAGGACCAGAAGGTTAAGTAGAAGGGCTCAACTACTTCTCTATTGTGCATTGATTCCCGTCCTTTTCCTTGCACTGATACCTCAGATCAGTGTTATCATGATTGCTTTGGCCAGTTCATGGCAGCCACAGAACCTGTTACCAGATACATGGACTCTAGGCAACTTTGAAGTACTTTGGGCGTTTCCTGATGTAGCCCGATCAGTGAGTGTCACGCTCCTTTATGGGGTGATTGCTACAATAATGATTGTACTTCTGGGTGCTAGTGCTGCATACATAATTGCACGAAAGAACATTCCTGGCAAGAGCGCACTTGACCTTCTTGTCACTGCGCCAATTGCACTTCCAGGAATAGTGATTGCAACAGGGTTCTTTACGCTATTTTACAACACTCCAATATTTCCGGTTGGCCATCCCGCGTTTTTGATAATAATGTCATATACAGTGCGTAAATTCCCATTTACTGTTAGAGCTGCATATGCAGGGTTGATGTCTACGCCAGTAGTACTTGAGGAGGCATCGCAAAACATGGGCGCCAGTAAAAATCGGACCTTCCTTAAGATTACATTACCTTTGATAGGTGTGAGTGTTCTTGCAGGGTCCCTGCTCTCATTTGTATATTCAGTGAGCGAAGTAAGCACAAGCCTTCTATTAGGTAGTGTTGGGCATTCGGAGGCACCTCTAACATATTGGACATCTCGAGTCTTAGATATGATAGGACAATGGGGCGGAGCAACAAGTGCAGCTTGTCTAGGAGTACTTTTGATGGTCGTGCAGTGGATAATAATTACACTAACAAATAAAATACTAGGCGCCAGATCTGCCGCAATTACGGGGATATGAGGTGTAATGTATGGTCGAAATTAAGACTGAAAATTTGCGTAAAACATTTGGTGAAGTTATCGCTACCGATGAGGTGAACATAGTCATTGAAGAGGGTGAACTTGCTACCCTCTTAGGTCCATCCGGGTGTGGAAAGACCACTCTTCTTCGCCTGATTGCTGGGTTCTATATTCCCGATCGTGGAAAGATATTCTTTGACAACAAGGATATGACAACTGTGCCTCCTCATAAGCGGAACACAGGAATGTGTTTCCAAAACTACGCACTATGGCCACATATGTCCGTATTTGATAATGTTGCATATGGGTTGAAATTGAAGCGTATCAACAACATGAGGTACACGAAGACTGCGGTTGAACGTCGTGTAAACGATACGTTGAGTCTTGTGCGCATGGGAGATCTTGGACATCGTCACATCCATCAATTATCTGGGGGTCAGCAACAACGTGTGGCGCTTGCTAGAGCACTAGTCATTGAACCGGACGTGCTCTTATTGGATGAGCCTCTTTCTAATCTCGATGCGAAACTTCGGATTGAAATGAGAGAGGAGATTATCAGAATACACAATGAGATGTCCATAACTACAGTATATGTCACACACGATCAACATGAAGCACTGAGCATTTCAGATAGAGTTGCGGTGATGGATGAAGGATACGTCCAGCAATTCGACACACCTCGCGAGATCTATGCCAACCCACAGACCATCTTCGTTGCAGATTTCATAGGACAATGTACATTCATCGATGGAGTTGTAGAGTCGGTGGGTGAAGGTATCAAAGTTCAAATTCCAAACAACCAAACGGTTGTTGGTGTGACCACAATAGATGGCTATCCCTTTGAGGTAAATGAGGACGTTAAAGCAGCAATACGACCAGAAGACCTTCACTTGAAACGAGAAGGCCAATCAGACAACGAGATTGTGGGTACGGTTACGAGAACAATCTATATTGGGAATGCCATGGAGATCTATTTCCAAGTAGGTGATATTTCAGCTCAGGCTCTGCTTGACCCAGACTCTGAAATCAAGGAAGGTGATGACATTCACCTCTTTGCCCCTTCAGATGAAGTCATGATACTTCCAGTAGGTGGAGTTGATGCTTTACGTAAGGTTCCAGGTCATCCCCTGGCTCTTGCAGCTGCCCCATCTAGTGCTTCCTCGGATGCCTAATTTGAACAGCAACACCACGATTGAATGTGGTCATTTCAGGACCACTAATTATAGCCCTTCCAGTACCAAGAAGATTCTGTACTTCGTCCAGTACTAAGACCTCTTCCCCTGCTTTCAGACTTGGTGCTACTTTCTTGACAAATTTTGCGAGAGCAGACTTTCCTGCTGCAACGAATTCTGAAACATCTGAATCAATTATCACCTTGTAGGTGTCACTCACTCCCACCTGTAGAAGTTCTTGTCCTCCTCGGTAGGTTGGAGTAAGTAATCCTGTTGTAGGAACCACAGTGAAAAGTATCTCATCATTACTTTTACAATGCCTAATCTTCCCTGTGCTTTTAGAGAGCACTATTTGCAGGTCTTCGAGATCCGCAATTTTACCGGCATTCTCTCCCCACTGATATATCAAGAGAGCTCTGAGTTTTCTCCTTGTCCAAGAAATCCCATCTCTTTCAGGAGGCAAATGATTGTTCGCCTCAGTTGCACTTGACACGACATCAAAGGAATAATCATCCATTAGTGCTGTGAGAGCTGAATCCACATTGACATCTCGCTTGAACCAAATTGCTTTTTGATAGTTCATTGACTCAAGGACTCTTCTTGTTCTTTCACTGACAATAGCAAGTGTTTCTGAGTCTAGATGCTCAGGAAAGAGACACTGTTGTGCAGGATGTACATGTTCGAGTTCCCAGGGTACAACGCCCATCGGTGTCACAAATAGTAGCACCAAATCGTCTGCACCCCTCTTTCTGACTTCCTTGATGATCACTTCAGATGTGTCAAAGAACGGTCTGAGACTAGGGTCTGTTACGAGCAAAACTGTGTTTGTGTGCTTGTAGGGATAGCGTGAGATTGTCCGTGAATGGAACCCCGTAATTTCCGGTCGCTTTGTTGTTTCGGGACCTGTGTAGAATATTGAATTAGTCTTCCCTATTGGGTCAGCATTCTCAAGTTGCAGGGTTTCCTCCGACATCACTTGTAACGCTTCATAGAGCGTCGGGTGGCCTCGGGCTCTGTATGCCGCCAGCTCGAATAACTTGCCCTCTGATATTGCTTGACGCACTCTCCGCATCTCAGCAGAACTAACGTATAGGTTGTGTTTCATGAGCTTTAACTCACGTTCTTCCTTCTTCTCACTCTTCAGAGCATCCGCTGATGTTGCGCTACAGATGGGACAGCTACATGGAAGTTCTGTCAGGTCTTTCAAGTGTACAGTCCCCGATGGCAACAACATCCTCTCAGACTCTGCAAACTTCGCATAGGATGCGGAGTCAAAGAAATCACACCCAAGTAATGCGGCTTGAGCGAACAACATTGGATGGCCACATCCAAATAGATGGACCGGTCGGTCTGGAGGAAGGTGTTTCTTTGCAGCCAATGTGATTCTCACTATGTCCGCATACCTATACCGTTCCATGAAAGGGACAACCCCTCCAATTGGGTGAACATCAAAATCCATTGCACCAAGTGCCTTCGCTGCAGTTTCTCGGAGATCTGGATAGACACCTCCCTGGACTGTACCCGCAAGAAACATCTCTCCTTTTTTATCGATAGAGACCTTTGCCCTTTCAAGCGACTTCTGGACATCCTCCTCGACTTTGTTTCTACTAACATTGAGATCAGAGAAGACGTCAAGGATTGTACCAATATCTGCGCCAATATCCCGTTGAAACTCAACAATCTCTACAGGATTAATCTCCTTCTCAGGAAGCTTGTGAAAGTACATCTGAAAAGTCCCAGAGTCGGTCATTATCGGACCATCAAAATCAAGCAGGGCATGAACTCCCTCAGATAGTGCTTTATTTCTGAATCTCTCATGCGAGTTGATAATGTAGGAGTTGGTGATGACCATCTGGTATCCGAAATCATCAACCAGTGCACGTGGAAGTATCACTGATTTTCCTGGATGAACCACCGGCATGAGCAATGGTGTCTTCACTGTTCCATGTTTTGTTGTGAATCTGCCTAGTCGCGCAAGACCATCCTTTGCTCTAATCTCAAACTGTGCCATGTGTATTCTATTCGATGACGTATTCATCCAGCCAAGAATCTTTCCTTCTGACTGAAATCAAATCGTTTAAGACAGGACTCAATCAAGATTCTACCAATGGTCGAAGCTACTGCATTGTTAGTACAGCGGAGGGCATATCGAGAGCCCGACCTTCTTAGTGAGTTTAAGGCTCTGGCCACTACTGCCGAGTACGATGTTATTGGTTCCTTTGATATAGTCAGTGCACCATCTGCGAAGTATAGCATTCGTTCAGGCAAAGCAGAGGAGATCAAGACTTGGATTGAAGTGAATGAACCTGAGTTCGTTCTCTTCTCTCCTCGTTTATCATCAGGTCAGGTATTCAGACTGATGGAGCTTTGGGAAGTCGAGGTAAGAGACAGAACTCAGGTCATCCTTGAAATCTTTGACAAACACGCTAGAACACCTCAGGCTAGGCTTCAAATCGAGCAGGCTCGGTTAAAATACGAACTACCATTCGAACGCCATCAAATACGAAAGCGCCTTCAAAAGGAACACACTGGAGACCGACCCGTTGCAGAACAGAGGGGTGCTGGTGAAGATCTACTAAACCTGAGAATGCAACAAATCCGACGCCGTCTAGCTACCATCAGTGACAAAATCACGAAAATCGCTCAAGAACAAGCCCTCAAGAAGAAGAAGCGAGGTCATGAGGGGTTCATTGAGATTACATTAGCTGGATACACGAATGCAGGCAAGAGTACTCTCCATGATGCGCTCACTGGATCTGAGGTCGAAATTAAAGATGAACTATTCACAACACTCTCTACTAAAGCCAGTGAGTTAGATATGGCAGGCCGCCGAGTAGTTCTTTCAGACTCTGTTGGGTTCATCAGCAATCTTCCTGGACCTCTCCTTCAAGCATTCCACACTACACTGATGGAGGTCTCTGATGCTGATGTTATCCTATTGGTTGTTGATGCATCAGATCCTGTTGAGGAGATGGAACGCAAAGTCAACGCGTGTTTCGAAACCTTCACTCAGATTGAAGCGAATGGAATTCCATTGATAACTGTCCTCAACAAGATTGACCTAATAGACGAAGAAAGCATCGCTGAGAGAATCCAACATCTACCTGAATCTTGTTCTCTCGTGATACCAATATCTGCGGAAAAGGAGATTAACTTGGATATTTTGATGGAGGCAGTTGAGGCTGAGTTAACTCCATTGCAACGCTATCGCATTGTCCTTCCATATGGTGACGAAGGGATGTCAGCTCTGTCTTGGTTACATGAATCAGGAGATGTTGAATCTGAGCAGTATGTTGGAACAGACATCGAAATAATCGCTAATCTTAGTACAGAGATTGCTCAAAAATTCACAAGAGCCCATCCTGATGGTAAAATGACCCCCATTGATAGTTAGTATCATTATATTTCAGCAAAACCAATTAAGGGTGACTTATGCATCTCACATTAAGAAAACTGGGAGATTTAGAAACTGTCTGAAACCCGTCTCAAACGTTTGCTCAACAAAGGTGAATTTGTTGTAACAGCTGAAATTGGAGCACCACATGGAGCTGACTCTAATCTCATTGTAGAACGTACAGAGATGGTGCGAGATTACTGTGATGCGATAAACGTCCCTGATAATGCCAGAGGTGTTCCAACAATGAGCAGTACCACATGTGCACACTACGTGCTACAATCTGGCGCTGAGCCCATAATGCATCTTACAACCAGAGATAGGAATCGGATATCACTTCAGAGTGAGCTCTATGGCGCATATGCTCTTGGAATTCGAAATGTTCTGTTTGTGGCAGGAGACCATGCACGCTACGGTTCACATCCTGATGCGAAAGTAGTCTATGATTTGGATACAATCAATGCGCTTGCTTTAACCACCAAACTTCGAGAAGGAACAGATTTTGCAGGGGATGAGCTAGAGGGCGTTCCAGAGTTCTATATTGGAGCAACCTTCAATCCAAATGATAGTTGTCTTGAGGACCATGTTCTCCAGACTGAGAAGAAACAGAAAGCAGGAGCCCAGTTCTTTCAGACTCAAGCGATTTTCGATTCTGAGAAACTCAAGGATTTTATGGGATTGGCTTCGGGTTTGAATCTGAAGGTGCTAGCTGGGATTATACCATTGAGAGATGTAGAGATGGCTGAATTCATGAACACTCAGATACCTGAGATCACAATCCCTGAAGGGATTATCAAACGCATGGACTATGCTGGAAAGGGTCTCGATGAAGGGGCAAGAATTGAGGAAATGCAAAGAGAAGGATTAAGAATCGCACTGGAAACAATAGAAAGAGTCAGAAGAATCAAGGGGATCAATGGGGTCCATCTCATGGGTGTTGGATGGACTGAAAGCATTGTTGAGCTAGCCAAAGGTGCGAGTTTATTTCCCCGACCCGAATAAGGTGATACTATCATGTTTGTATTCAAGAGAGAGCAACAATCGTTCGATTTCGGAGGTGTGACCATTGGAGGTCATCCTGGAGAGAATCCAACCGTACTAATTGGTGGTCTATTCTTCAAGGGTCAACCGATTATGGAAAACACAAGGGAAGGTATTTTCGACAAGACCACCGCGAAACAATGGATAGAGACTGGAGTATCCATGGTAGAGAAGACAGGTCACCCTCTTTTCATCCAAGCCTATGGAAGAACGCCGGTAGCGATGGAGAAACACCTCTCTTGGCTAGCTGACAATTTTGATGGTCCCTTCATGTTTGAATCTACAAACGCTAAGGCACGCATTCGAGCTATCGAATATTGCCACGAATCTGGACTTTCTTCCAGAGCGATCTACAACTCAATTAACCTCTCAATGAAAGATGATGAAAAAGACAAACTGAAGAACAGCTCACTAAATATGGCAGTGGTTTTGGGATGGTCTCCACGAGCTACAACACTGCCTGATAGAATGGAAACGATAAAGGATGTGCTTACTTTCTCTGAATCCTTGGATATTGAGAAGGTTCTTGTTGATCCAGCAACGATGCCTGTTGGAGCTGGCTACGGTCTTGAATATAGGACCACGCTAGCAATAAAATCAGAATTGGGTCTTCCTACATGTTTGGGTCCACATAACGCCCCTTCAGCATGGAGGTTCATTAGACAACCTGGGCTTGATGATGAAACCACTCAGGTTGCTGCACTAGTTGCATCTACGGTTGCAGCCCAACTTTTTGCCACAGACTCAGTGATGTACGGTTCTATGATTCATTCAAAGGAAGTTTTCACATCAGTGGCGTTAATTGCTAATGCCATGGCGACAGCTGTAGCTGAAGCAAATAGGGCATTAAACATTGATAGATCGATATTTGATCCTCCAACATATGAATAGGAGCGTGACGAAATACAATGAGCAGCGATCATAACTGGCCTCCCATATCAGGAGATTTTGAGGTCGGAGACCCCTCTCATTGCGTCGCGATATGTACTCTCGGTAAGAAACTCAATGTAGATACGAAGTATGCCATCATTGGTACATGCAAGACTGAGAATATAGGTATTGAACGAGTCATTCTCAATATTATATCAAATCCCAAGATACGATACCTGATTCTATCAGGACCTGAGGTTCCTGGCCATTTCACTGGACGCTCTATGAGGGCGCTCTATCAAAATGGTGTCGACCCGGAAACACGGAGGATAATCGATGCTGAGGGTGCAATTCCGTACATCGAGAATATTCCCCTAGAAGGGATAGAGCAATTCAGAGAACAAGTCGAACTAGTTGACATGATCAACACGAATGATCCCGCAAAAATTGATACAAAGGCAAATGAGCTAAGCTCCAAGAATCCTGGAGAGTACTCAAAGGGAGCTATGTGGGTGGAGTTCAAGGTCACAGCCAAGAAATCACCAAAACGATCAATGGGGGCTGATGTGATGCTTTTACCCGAATATGGCATCATTTTGGAATCATCGAGTTCCCTTGTGACGAGTCAACAATCAAACGCAATTGTATCAGAGAACCCCTCATCAGCAATCATTGAAGTGCAAGATGATGGAACTGGCACGATTCTCTTTGGAAGGGAGGTTTAGAACACATGTTTGTATTTGAAAAAGAGCAGTTAATCCACACAATTGGTGACGTTAAAATTGGAGGTAATCCTGGAGAGACCTCAACAGTCTTAGCCGGGACCATCTTCTACGGCGGTCATAAGATTGTCACTGATCCAAAGAAAGGCGTGTTTGACACGACCATTGCAGCATCACTTGTTCATAAACAGGACGAGATGTCAACTATAACTGGTAATCCTGCTCTCGTTCAGATCTTCTCTGAGTCTGAAAAAGCCTTGAAGATATACATCGATTTCGTTACCGACCTTACTGATGCTCCATTTCTCATTGACTCAACAGACCCAATGGTCCGAATTGCAGGTCTTAGATATGCTGAAGAGATTGGGTTGCTCGACCGGGCTATCTACAACTCGCTCAATGTATCGGCCACCGAAGATGAGATAGACGCATTGCGAGAAATCCAACATGAATGCGCACTCCTCCTCGCATTCAATCCACAAGACCCCTCGATTGCAGGGAGAAGAGCTATTCTGGAAGAGGGTGCGCTGACACTCAAAAAGGGCCTGCTTGACCTTGCCACAGAGTTGGGCATAATCAAACCATTGATTGACACAGCTGTGACTGCAGTTGGAGCAGGTGCTGGATCTGCTGCTGCATTTACATTTGTTTCAAAAACTGTCTACGGACATCCTACTGGTTCAGGTGTGCATAATGCTCCATCCTCTTGGCCGTGGTTGCGAAAGTTCAAGAAGGTCAACCGTGAAAGTTTCTTGACAGCAGATGCTGCGTCGAATCTCATAGTTCAGATGATGGGAGCTGACTTTGTGCTGTATGGTCCCATTGAGAATGCTGAACGTGTGTTTCCGGTCATTGCAATGGGAGATGTCTTTGCTGCGGAGTCATCGGATCTAGAGTTTGGTGTAGCACCACCTGATGATCATCCCTACAAGAAACTGATCTAGTGTGGAGTTGATCGATTGGTAAAGAAATATCGGGTTGTCCAACCTCGCTCGATTGGAGTGTCATCTCTCCGGAAGGGGCCCTTCTACACTGTTGCCTCGGTTGAATTGGGCAATACAACCACCAAATGCATACTGGTAACAACCAATCTACAAACAGCTGAAATCTATGAGATAGATAAAGAGGTGCTCTTGACAAGAGATGTACGTCCTCCAAAACCCGACGAATCGGTATTTGGCAGGACAATCTTCGGAGTCGATCTCACTCGCGAATCTGTGTCCGAGATGATTACTGATGTTCTAACCACCGTACTGAAACGAGCCAGATTTGATATCGAACGTGATTTACACTTCGTCGTAAGGTCAACAGGTGTGACTGCAAGTTTTGCTAGTCCCACAGAAGTTGGTGTAATCGTTCAAGCACTTGCTGAGGGATGTCTGAATGCTGGTGTTCCTCCACGAAAAATGACTGCTTCTCTATCTGCTGAAAACCTCCCTCCGGGTCTACAGGACTTCACATGGTTGAAGAAGGTCTATTTTGATGGTGCTGTTGCTAGCTCACTACCTCCATCAGACACTGATATTGTTGCTAATGAGATGGAGGGAGAGTTAGTGACTGCAGGTATCAAGGGAGCCGCAAAGAGTACAGACATAGATTTCCGAAATCCAGTCATGACACTTGATTTTGGCACCACTCTAGCAGGCCGGATTACAGATAATGGCTATCCTTATGCAAAAACAATTGGTTCCTTTGCGGGGCTGGCCGGAGCAATTCCTGACTCTCTGGTACGCCTATCTGGGCTGGTTCCAGAGAAGAATGGGTCTGTCTTAGATATTCCACATTCAGGACGCTCTAAGCGGGTAGAAATTGATGAGAACCGAATCCATCAGGCTGAAAAATACATCCGCGTAGAGAAAGTCCAGAAAACCGACACTCGATTTGGTACTGTTCCAGTGAACGGTAAATCCGCTGAAAAAGCTGGAGTCCTTTTGATTGGTGTTGATGTTGGGAACAATGGCTCTAATCTTAGCGAATTGGAAAAAATAGGTAGAGCAATAGTTGACGAGGCTGGAATTGAAACACTTCTCGCAGTCATAGACCATATCCAAGCTAATGTTGTTCAAAGGATACTATCCATCGTAGATTCAGAGGGCCTCATCTTTGACAACACATCATTAGGTCTCACTGGAAGGTCAATCATAACTGGCAATAAACCGAAACTTATAGTCGACAACCTCAGACGGAACAACGGTGAATTGTGGGTTTCCTCGCACGACCTGATCTTTGTCGAGGATGGGTTAGCAATGGGGGCTGCTGTAGCAGCAAGATGCATGAACTCGATGGGCACAACGCGAAATCCCATGGGTGGTCGAAAGGGCGATAGGTGCATCATGGCTGAGAGAATGAAGCTTCAGAAAAAAGGAAGTGGATGACTTTATCTTGTAGGCATTGGCATGCCCTTCTGGGTCAACAGAATGCAAGTTAATCCCATTAAGACTCGGATAATCACACAAGAGGACAACATCATTGATGTTATCCTTAAAGGGATCGAAGATGCAGGACTTGAACTGGAAGACAACGACATACTTGCCGTTGCTGAAACCCCCCTCGGTACCACTGAAGGTAGACTCGTTGTTCTATCTGACGTGAATCCATCAGAGGAGGCTACGGTCTTAGCACATAAGTTTGAGATGCTTCCTGAAGTAGCCGAGCTTGTTGTCCAGGAGGCTGATGAAATTCTTGGTGGAATTCCTCACGTTGTTCTCACGATTAAGAACAACAC
>MEHG01000050.1 GCA_001940705.1 Candidatus Thorarchaeota archaeon AB_25 | reverse complement strand
ATTGAATCTGCAATAAGGTCTAGTTGTAGCATCATGGTGCAACACCTCCAATGATGAAAGTGACGACTGCTTGTGTAAAGTCAAGGACGAGGTCAGGCCATACACCCAAGAGGATAACAGGTATCATCATCAAGATAGGAGCGATTAGATCACTCCAAGATGCTTCCGAAACCTCCTTCTCTGGATCCGGGTCGCTGAACACAATGCGGTTCAACATCCAGAGGACATAGCCCACTGTTATGAAGATTCCAAATGTGATGATAGCAGACCAGAGGTAAATAACCACTGAACCGAAGATAACTAGAGCTTCAGCTATAAATCCGCTGAATCCCGGCAGACCAAAGGCTGCAAAGGCGGCAAGTATCAAGATTGCTGAGAGCCGCGGCGCCTTAGTCATGAGACCTTTGATGTCAGGAATCTCACGCGTGCCTGCTGAGTACTTGAGTTGACCAGCCATGATAAACATCACAGAGATGATAGTTCCGTGACTGAACATCATGAATATCGCTCCCTGAAGTGCCAAGTTTGCTGCATTGATGTAAGCCACATTTGCCGCGACAAGTGGATCAAGACCTATTCCAAATGCAGCGACAGCGACACCAAGTAAGACCCATGACATGTGATTGATTGAAGTATACGCGACAAGGCTCTTCAGATCGGTCTGAGCCATAGCTGTGAATGCAGCATAGATACATGTGAAGATGGCTAGGGCTGCGAAGGGGATGCTCAATCGCGCGAATGCGCTGGGCACTAACCAAAGCCCAAGACGGATGAACGTGTAACCACCCATCTTCAGCAGGATTCCAGCAAGTATTACTGAGCCAGGTGTGGGTGCTTTGACGTGAGCCCATGGAAGCCAGTTGTGCAGAGGCCAGACTGGTAGCTTGACCCCAGCACCCATGAAAATGGCCAGTGCAAACCCAATTTGAATCATGGGAGCCAAAGTTGGCAGAGTGTTTCTCAGTCCATCAGCGCCAATCATAGCGAACGTGTATGTGCCAGTTGCATCACCCGCGATGAGGTACATCATGAAAAATGCGACCAGCATCACTGCTGAGCCAAGATGGGTATAGATAAAGAACTTCACAGCCGCATGCTGACAGCCCTCCTCACCCCATCTTCCGATGATGAAGAACATCGGGATGAGAACCAGTTCCCAGAAAATGAAAAATCCGATCAAATCCATGGACATGAACACGCCCATGAGACCTACCTGTAGAAGCATGAAGAGTGAGTAGTAGAAACCTTCAGACTTGTTAATGTGGTTTGAGCTGATTGCTGCAATGAACACAACAAGGTTCGAGAGTAGAATCATTATTGCAGAAAGTCCGTCTACTCCAAGGATAAACTGGAACACTGTATTAGTGGCACCAACAGGAATCGTCCCCATGACGAAGTATTCGACAAACTGCATTCCAGCAACTGAGTCTGTAGCAAGAATCTCACTTGTGTCAACCGCTAGAACCAACAGGAGTGATAGTCCAAGCTCAACGGCAGTGACCAGGAGTGTTATAGCTCTGGCTCCTTTTCCTGCAAAGTATGCTACTAATGCAGCAACTAGTGGTAAGATCAGCATGAACGCTAGTGGTCCAAAGGGTAATGAGTTCAGGATGTTTAAAGCAAAGTCTAATTGCATTCTATATCACTCCCAAAGAAACCAGTGCGAGGAGAACCAGTATTCCTATACCGAATATCACCACGCTAACGTAGTCGTTGATTCGTCCTGTCTGAGTCTCAGCTAAACTGGTCTCAGAGGCTTTGACACTCTGGGTTGAGATGCTCTCAGCAAACCCATCGACAACATTGTCATCAAACCATCGAACCTTAGTTGAGATGGCTATCGCTGCATCAGCAGACTTGAAGTCAATGCCGTCAATGATCTTGTCATCCACTCTGACACGCCACATCTCTGCAAAGTTCAGGAACTTCCTCAGAATCCAATGGTACCCCTCGTTGATGTACCATCGGTGCTTTAGGAAATTGTAAGTCTTACGACTGAACCCTTTCTCACCAATGACTGTGTTTGGTTTGTCAGCATTCCGGATGTAGATGATATAACCAGGAATACCGCCCACTGCAAGTGCACCAAGTGTGATGAGGAATGGCGGAAGTCCAGCTGGACTGAATTTCATTGTGATCATCTCAGTCAGAATCTCAGCCCAAGTATGCGTATCACCGATAGCAATCTGTTGAATGAACGGAAATACTAGGAAGGCAAAGAGTGTGAATGTTGCCAAGATGTAGAGTGGCACCATCATCGCTGGTCCCGGATCATGAGGTGTCTGGTGATGATCATCGTGATGCTCCTCCTCTTCATGAGATTCGGACTCATCATCGTGAGTGTCATGAGAGTCATGTGATTCACCCTGAGGTGGACCATAGAACGTGATACCCATCAATCGAAGACTGTAGAATATTGTACAGGCAGCCGCTAGTATTGAAAATATGAACAGAACCCATCCAAGCGGGTTTGTCCAATGCACAGCTAGCTCGTAGGTATATTCAATGATGGAGTCCTTTGACCAGAAACCTGAGAATGGCGGGATACCAGCCAAGGCGAGTACACCAATCCACATGACGATGAACGTCTTCCGCATATGCTTACGGAGACCTCCCATCTTTGAGATGTACTTCGTATGCACAACATGTATCACACCGCCGGATGCCAAAAACAAGAGAGCCTTGAACGCACCATGAGACACGACGTGTAAAACACCACTCAGGTATGCATGATCATAATGAAGGTGATTGGCTTGAAGGATTCCACCAACACCTAGTGAGAGTATCATGTATCCTAACTGTGACAGAGTTGAGAATGCAAGAATCTGTTTCAACTCATTAGAGACCATTCCCATCGTTGCGGTCATTATTGCAGTAATACCTCCAATCACTGCCACGATGATGAAGAATGTGAGTGCAGCCTCAAATCCAATGAGTTGAGCTGCAGTAAAACCAGTACTTGGTGGCGCAATGTGTGCACCAATTCCGGATGCACCAACTATAGTGACCAAGAATCGTGCAGTAATGTAGACACCAGCCTTGACCATAGTTGCTGCGTGAATCAGAGCTGAAACCGGAGTTGGACCTGCCATAGCTTCAGGAAGCCAGACCTGCAATGGAGCCTGTCCAGATTTGCCTATAGCTCCCATGAAGATGAGAAGGAGCGCAGGAATAAGTATTCCAGCGTTTGCCATGAGATCCCACCAATTACCATCTCCTGCAACAGACATCTCTGAGAACAGGAATGATCCAGTGAACATGAAAAGAAGTAGAATACCACCCAGCATGAAGGCGTCACCAATTCGTGTGACGATGAATGCCTTTGTACCTGCGTACGAGTTGTAATCACCCTCTTTCTCGAACTGGAGCAGAGGATTGGTCTGCTCATAGCCAGTCGGGTCCTCTTCAGGAGGATTCCTCTTATCGTTCCAGAAACCGATGAGGCCGTAGGAACAGAAGCCCATGATCTCCCATCCAATAAAAGCAATCAACAGGTTGTTACTCAGGACAAGTGTGAGCATTCCACCACCGAATGCTAACATCAAGAAGAAGAAACGATTGCGGTCTTCATCGTCAGCAATGTATTCTGTGCTGTACACATAGATGAGGAAACAAAGGGTACTGGCTAGAATGCCCATGATTACAGAAAGTGCATCAAACAACATGCTGAACTCGAGTCCTAAGGCGGCGACCCACACCCAACTAGTGGTTTGAGTTGGATGACCAATCTCGGGGATAAGGGACCAACAGAAGACCATTGCGATACCCATGAAGATAGCAGGTGTCCAGTCCCTGAGCTTCTCACTGAAACGTCCAACAAGTGGAACCAGTAGTGAACCAGCCAGGGGAATGACGAGGATTAGATAGTAAGGTAGTCCGAACAGCATCTGAATCACCTCATGGAACAAAGATTCCTTGTACCGCCGGGACAATGACATCCAGTGCCAGTCCTGGGAATATTCCAAAGATTACAATGAGGATTCCAAGTATGATCATGGGAATGGTCATAGAGTTGGAACTCTCTTTCACGTCTTCCAACTCATCGGGATGAGGACCAAGGAAGACCTTCCAGAAGAAGCGCAACATGTAACCTGCGCTGAGAATTGAACTTGATACTGCGACGATAGTTAGAATGAGGAATGGTAAGCTTGCTATTGCACCACCTACGACCGCCCGCTCGAACCCTCCGAGGAACATCATCCACTCGCTTGCGAACCCTGATAGCGGAGGACTTCCTGCAATACTCATCATACCTATAGCGGCAGCAAACGCAGTGATTGGCATCTTGTTCGAGAGACCCCCCATCTTCGTTATGTCACGCAGACCGGTCTGATGAATAACGGCACCAGCGGTCATAAACAAGAGACCCTTTGAAAAGGCGTGATTAATCAAATGGAACATCCCACCTGCAGCACCCATCGGTGTGTAGACACCCAAGGCAAACAATACGTATCCCATCTGAGATACCGATGAATATGCAAGGAGCCTCTTGATGTCAACCTGAGCAAGTGCCATGAATCCACCATAGAACATGGTGATGACACCCAAAGTAGCGACAGAGAACGAAATAACGAAAGTGCTTGCAGTATCTGATAGTGTGATGAGTCCAAACCGCATCAACGCATAAGCACCGGTCTCAATCATTGCACCAGAAAGAAGGACTGAGATAGGGGTAGGAGCCTCAGCGTGGACAGGTGGAAGCCACCAGTGGATTGGGAAGACAGCCATCTTCACAAGAAATCCTGCGGCAAGGAGAATGAAGACTAGTTCCAATATCGTACCAACAGTGATACCTAGACCGGGTAGTATTGCGCCGAGAGCAAGTGAGTCAATCCCCGGTTGAATTAAGGCTAAGTCGAATGACCCTGTAAGGGAATATAGAATACCAAAACCAACCAGAATGCAGACTGCACCAGACTGTGTGTAGAGCCAGAACTTCATAGCAGTCCGTTTACGAGTTTCAGGCAATCCCCAGAAGAGAATCAGGAAGTAAGCGGGAACCAACATGAGCTCCCAAGCAATGAAGAATTCGATCAGGTTCGTGGCCAAAGTCACCCATTGCATTCCCATAAGGAAGAAGAGTGTGTTGGCGAAGAAGGTTGGTTTATTTTCACTATGCTCTGTGTATCCGATGGCATAAACAACCGATAGAAAGCCAAGCACGACAACTGCAAAAGTGATTGGAAAAGCAACGCCATCTAGTTTGAGACCGAACTGCTCAAGAAGTCCAGACCAAGTTGCATACTCTGTGTATTCTTCCACAGCTCCGGTGAATACCTGATAGAATGGATAGACCATCAACAAGGAGGCAACAGCTGAAACTCCAACCGCAACTCTTCCTGCTGATTTTTCTAGACTGTCTTTGAACACATAGATCAGAAGAGCTCCGATGAAGAGCACTGCTAGTGAGAGTGCCGCAAATGGAATGTTTGCGAGATCGAAAAGCTGCATTTAGCGAAACTCCCTCCCGCGCCACTTTAGTGGGTCTCGATCAAGCGTTTCAATTTTGTCAGGCCCATAGATGAGGTCTTCACGGTCACCCTCACTCAAGTCAACAACTGGAGTGTGGAACAGTGCCTCGAACCTGCAAGCCTGAGTACATAGTCCACAGAAAATGCAACGAGTGTAATCGAAGTAAAGAGCACAGTCCTTCTCGTACATCTGGTCTTCCTTGTCCATTCTAATGGCTACTACTGGACATGCGCGGACACATTGTGCACAAGCTGTGCAGTTTTGACGAATATGGATGTGTCGACCCCTTGTTGTTTCGGGATAGATTCTATCCTCGAATGGGAAGAAGTACGTGAAGGGTCTCTTGAAGACCTGTCTGAATGTGTGTTTCAGAATCTGGAAACAATCACCTAGTACACTAAAGAAACCCATTTCTTAACCGCCTCCTAAGGGGAACAATGCTGCCAGTCCAGGAAGGTAGACTATTGCGAACATTGCGATTATGACATTCAAGAGTGCAAGTGGTAGTAGATACTTCCAGCAGTAGTGGACAATCTGGTCCTGTCTGAGTCGCTGGAAGGATGAACTCACAAGTACAAAGAAGAAGAACGTTATCAGGAACTTGATGATGAAGTTCACTGCACCCGGTAGGAATGGGAACCCGATCGGTCCTCCTAAGAACAGGGCAACTATGAGTGCTGAGTATAACATCTGTTCTGCAAACTCTGCAAAATACGTGAGTGTGAAGTGGATACCTGTGAACTCTGTTCTCCATCCGAAGATAATCTCTGAGTCTGCAACAGGAGCATCGAATGGGAAAATTCCTACTGACGCTATTGCTGCGACCAGGAATGTGGCGAGATTGATTGGCAACAGTACAGCAAACCAGACATTAGTCTGCGCCTGTGCTATTCCCATAAGGCTCAGAGACCCCGCGAGTAATGCGGGACCAATAGTTGAGATGATCATAGGAATCTCAGCGGCAAATTGATTGTTGGCAGCCCTGAATCCACCAATGAGCGAGTACTTTGAACCACTGACCCAACCAGCCAATAGAGCAATGACCGGCACTGCAGTGAGAAAGGCAAATACCAATACAAGACTCACTGAGAGGTCTGCGATATACCAGTATTCGAAGTCCCAGGGTATGAAGCAGAATGGCAAGAGAACCATGATAAGGAGAAAACCTGGAAGGAACCTGAACATCCATCTCTTTGCTTTGTCAGGAATGATGGTTTCTTTTGCAATTAGCTTGATGGCATCAGCAAACAGCTGGAGTCCTCCGTATTTGCCCATGTGTACTGGACCACGTCTATCTTGGATTCTGCCCCATAATTTTCGAGTGAACCACACCGCCCATATTAGAGTCAGAACCACGAATATCAGACCTGGGAACAGAACAGCTCGGAAGAGGAACATGAAATTGGCGGGTGCAAAGACAGTAGCCCAGACCCACTCTATGGCACCCCATATCCATAGGAGAATCCACTTGACGATTCCCCAAATCCAGTAGAGTACACCTTCTAGCCATTGAGGAATCCCCGCAAGCCATGCAAAGAAGTCGAACTGCAACATGACGCCTCCCATCAGCGATCCCACCACCCTGGATATGGATCTAAACTTCCAAATATCACAATGAAGTCCGCAAACTTCGAACCAGGTACTAGGTCCTTCAAAGCATAGTACGAGGCAATACAAGGCCCTCGAATCTTTGCACGATATGCAGTCTGTGCTTTGTCTTGGGTCTTGAGCCACAATGATGTGATACCTCGTGTGCCCTCTACTCGGGCATATGCTTCCCCTTCAGGAAGTCTGTTGGCTTTTCCACGAGCCTTCGGATCAATTATCGGGCCTTCAGGAATTTGAGGTATCAATTGTTTAATTATTTCGCACGCGGTCTCAGCCTCTGCAAATCTCTGCTCCATCCTGTCTAGAGCATCGCTCTGACCCGGATGTTCAGGATTCTCGGTTATGGGTACTTCCCAGTCAACCATGTCATAAGCAAGATTCGGGTCGGGATCATCCTTTCTCAGGTCCATTGGGACGCCGCATGCCTTTATTGGTGGGCCACTCAAGCCCCACTTGAGACCCTGTTTGGTATCATATAGACCAATCCCCTCTGTTCTTGCTCTAAAGGTGGGACTTCCCATCTGCATGTCTCTAAATTTGGGCAGTCTGTCCTCAAAGCGGTCTATTGCACGGTTGAGTTGCGTCATGAATTTTTCTGTGAAGTCGTACTTCACCCCGCCGGGAGTTGAGTATGAAACTGTGTGTCGTGAACCAGTCAACTCTTCAAAAGCATCAAGTGAATACTCTCGATCAACCCATGGCCAGAGAGCCATTGTGAAGAATCCGAGCTCAGCGTTGAACTGACCCCACCAGAACTGGATGCTGTGAAGACGGGACAACTCCATCATTATTGTCCTCATAACCTTTGCACGTTCTGGCACCTCAATCTCTGCAATCTTCTCAACTGCTGCAACATAGGGGTACTCAGCGAGGAACGCCTCAAGCATGCACATTCTCTCTAGAACAAGTGCACCTTGTCGGAAGTTCTTGAACTCAAGAACTTTCTCAGCAGAACGATGGAAGTAACCGGCATTTGGGTCACATTCTACGACATAGTCACCCACTAATGTTAGTTTGGTCGCCCATCCGTGAGCTGAAACATGCTGAGGACCGAACCATATCTCCATTGCTTCATCAAGAATGTCGGGACTCACTTGTCTTCACCTCCCGGTTTGGATCGCGGTTTCGGTGGAGGGATACCAGTTTCATCCAGTCTACTCTGATCAGTCTGGAATCTCTTTCGCATGGGATAAGCGCCATCTAGCTCATCAGGGAGCAGAAAGAGTCTTGGATCAGGATGATTTTTGAACTCGATTCCAAACATCTCTCGGACTTCTCGTTCATGCCATTCAAGTCCAGGAAAGATGTCACAAGTACTCTCAATCTCAGGTTTTTCGCCTTCGAGGGACACTCGAAGCTGGACTAGCGTGCGATTTATGTATGACCAGAAGATGTAGATGAGTTCGTATTTGTCCTCCTCAAGATCAATACCAAAAACTGACTCAGGTATTGCATCTTGGAGTTCCTCATCAATAATCGTGACAACATCACGGATCTTGTCTTTTGGTACAACAAGCTCAATCTTGTTATCACCAAGAGGATTCGATGTCACTTCAGGAATCTTGTTGATTATCGCTCTTCCAATTGTAGACATCTTATGGTCCCTCCGTTTCGATTGGTTGTCCGAGATCAACGGTATCGTATCGTCGGTGATACATCAACATCAAGACCAGAGCTAAGGCGGTGTGAGCTGCTGCAACAGATATGACGAGTATGATAAGTCCTTGACCAGTGAAAGTGAAGACGGGACTGTAGAGGGATAGCGCAACCAGAGCAATGTTAACTCCATTCCCCATGATTTCGGCTCCGATTAAAATCCGGATGAGGTTCCGCTTGACCATCATCCCATAACCACCGAGACCAATCAGCATGAATGAAAGGATAAGATACCAAGAAAGTGGAACCATTATTCTTCGACCTCCTCTGGTTCTTCTGCGGGTGGTTTTTCCTCATCTACAGGTTCAGGTTCATCATATTCGAGTTCAGCTTCAACACCGAACTCTCCTTGAATAGATACCAGTTGTTCAGCCTTGTCCATTTTTAGAAGTGCGATGGCTCCTACAAGTGAAGTAATCATAATCAGAGCAACCATCTGAACATAGATGCCATTGTCAGCCCACAACCACATTGCAAGTTCATTCAGATTGTTTGAGATTTCAATGAAGGACGTATCAAATGACTCAGCCCACGGAAAGATAAAGGCAAGGACACCAGAAAGGATGACAACTAAAGCGGCAACAAGAAGGCCTAGTTGACGCTTTCTAGGTGATGCGAACGTCTCAAGAGATGAGTCTTGAGCTCTTGGTAGCAATAATACGCCAAAGATGATGAGTGCACTAATTCCTCCCGTGTACACTGCGATCTGCATACCTGCAATGAAAGGAGCCTCAAGCAGAAGGAAGAATCCCGCCACGAATGATGCCATGAAACCAAAGAAAAATGCAGCATAAACAATCTCTTTGTGCTCAAGCGCGAGATATGCAAGAACTAACACTATACCTGCTATCAGGAGAAACTCCACTGGTTCGAATAATTCAGCAATTGCATCAGCTTCTTGCATGACTAGTGACCTCCTGCAACATAATGTTCTTTCTCCTTCTCGGCTTTTGCTTTACGATAAACCTCAAGAGTTTCCTTACCATCCAAGAATGATTTTGGAAGCATCTTCATGACAAAACCGATTCCACCCATTATGATCAATATGAACACAGCGACTTGCCATACAACCGTGTACTTGGTTGCGTCCACCCAGAGGATGTTCGAGGCAGCAAGAAGCCAGAGAAAAGCACCCATAACATCGACGACGACGAATAGCACAGTATAGATGAAGTAATTGTATGGATACGATATCCTTGCGGGTCCTATTGGTTCCTCCCCACATTCATACGTCGAAGTCTTCTCAGAGTTCTGCAACACATGTGGACGAAGTACCCATGATGCTAACAGCATTACTACAACCAAGACAATGGCCAATAAGGCCCAGATCAAAACGGGGATGAATTCCATAAACAACCTGTCACTCTGCATCATGCTTCGAGACCATCCTCTGATTTTACTTCAACAAAGTTACCAATGTTAGCACCGGACCGGACACGGCGGTTATTGAAGATACCGACAAAATGAGTCGTGCCAAGAGTTTCCCTTTTCATTTATTTCAGGTTCCTTCTGTGCTAACACTTTAGCAACATGACCAGCTGTAACCCGATAAGCATGGAGTATTCGCCTTTCTTAACACACCATTGTGCGGATTTCTGCTGAAGCATGTGCTTTGAAACTTAACGCGGTAGGATTGTACCGTGATAAAAACACTTCGGGTTTTTTCGGCCACTCAAAGAAGTTAAATAGCGCGAGGGACCGAACAACATCTCGATTCAGAATCCCATGATTGTAGGTGATTTATTTGGCTCGTGGCGAAGAAGGCACATTCTTCTATTATTTGGCTCTATTAATCGGAATGGCTCTTTGGGGAGCTTACATCTGGACCATCATGAACACAACAGTTGTTGTAGTGAACGTAATTTTCATTTGGATACTTGTCTTCGGAGGACTGCTCCTGGCAGTGTCGGCATTTGGATTCGCTGCAGCCAATACCCGCTCGAGTAGAATTGGGCTCACAATGCTCACAGGAATCCTTGGTGGAATTCATGCATACCTCATCTTCACGATGTATGATCTCATCATGGGAATCATCCTGTTCGCTTGGATGGCATTTGGACTTCTAATTGCATTTGCTGCATTCAACTGGCTTCACGAGTAAGCAGTAAACTTACTCAGTTTCAGCATCAGGTGCTGGTTCAATAGGAGTTTCAACTTCCCCAGTCGTTTCCTCAGTAGTGGATTCTGCTGACTCAGTCTCAGCTGCGGTTTCTGCTTCAGGTTCTACTGCAATCTCTTCCTCTGGTTCGGGTTCTGGCTCAGGCTCAGGTTCTGGACCATAATGCAAAGCACTTGTGTCTAAGATACCCGGTGAATAACTCTCTTCGCGGTTGTGCATCATGGAAAAACCAGCTGCTGTCAGTATTGAGCCTCCAAGACCCCAGAATGACAGATACCAGGTTCCTCCAGCTGTGGGTACTGCTAATGCAAACTGGTCAACAAATACGACAAAAAAGAAGCCCATGAGTATGGACAGTGCCATCATTAGGTTCTTGCCTTTCCCCTTCTCAGGTCGGAAGTATCCAATCAACAAGAAGACCATAAGAATGGACATTCCTCCAATGAGTGTGAATGACCCTGCGATGACCAAAGACGCTGCAGGCATCAGGAAACCAAGATAGACAAAGTTGAAGATGAACGCAGTGAGTATGACTAAGCCAAGAAAGAGCATGCAGTACGGATCACTATCTTGCCTAAGATACATTATTGCATCATCCCCATTGCATCTTGATTCTCATACTTCATTTGCCAGTGAGTTGTTCCTGCGCGAATCTTGTTCTGCAGTATGAGATGTGCTCGTATGAAGTCAGAAGGCTTCGGCGGACATCCCGGCAGATACACATCCACGGGCACAATCTTGTCTGGAGGTGTGGCAAGGCTGTAGCCCTCCCAGAAGAGGCCTCCAGAGGCAACACACTGACCGAATGCAATGACAAACTTTGGCTCAGGCATCTGCTCGTAGATACGCCTGAGTCTTGGGGCCATCTTCTTGGTGAGTGAACCGGATATCCATAGAACATCAGTCTGTCTTGGACCGAAGAGTGGAAGCATTCCGAATCTCTCAAAGTCCCAACGGGGTGCAATTCCTGCGGCACCATCAACCATGCAACAACCTATACCGTACTGCATAGGCCAGGGGCTGTGGGCTCGACCCCATCTGAGCACCCACTTTAGAGGTGGCACATTCTGTAGCCACTTGAGTAGGATAGGCGCAATTCGACCGAATCCGTTTCTGAACAGATCGTAGAATATCCATAAGAAATACTTTCCAATTCTGAGAATGAAAGGTAACCAGTAGGCGAAGATCTTTCCAGGATTGGATATCTCCTTCTTGTCCCATTTTAGTTTCGCTGCTCTAATACGGGCAAGCCTCTGTTTACCGAAGTATTGTGAAGCGTAATTGGCAAACCATATCCCAGTCGAATGCACGTGTCCTCCGTGCCTCTGGGCAAGCTTGAATATGACAAAACTCTGTGACCATGAGAACATGTAGAAGTGTCTTCGTTCATCCTCGAGGAAGTAACCCATCATGGTGACCCCAGTCTTTGAGTTCACATAACCATCAATGCCAGCCTTGGCTGAAGCTTGTTCGAACTGGAAGTCGTCGAGTACTGCAACCAGATTCTCTAGGGGTGCGAATGCCTGACCTACGACCAAGGTTGGTCCCTTTTTCTTGATTTTCATTGGGTAGAAGCGGTCGTGCCATTCATGCTCAGCAACATCCTCACCGTAGACGACACCGCGGTACATCTCAGTAGCCTCTTCGACCACTTTGATTCCTTCCTCTATCTCCTCCTCATCACCTTCATAGACGACCATGATTGTCCCATGATGGACAGGAATTGGGAATGGCTTCTCGCCCTCCCAGATTGCCTTCTTAAGATCAGTATACTTTGACTCTTCAAATTTGATCGTGAAAGGGAGTGGTCCATCTTCGAGAATCTTCTCGATTGCCAAAACCATCTGATAGTTCTCTTCGAAACTGGATACTATCACCTTTATTGGTGTCAGGGTCTTAATCTTCAAAGTAGCTTTTGTGATGATACCAAGAATACCTTCAGTATCACAAAACAGGTCAAGGTCCTTGGTATTGACTATCTTGCCATTTGGAAGTACAACTTCCAACTTAACGACGTTCTTGTTGATGTTGCCATACTTGAGAGATCCAATACCGTCACCACCCTGAGCTATCCATCCACCTATCGTTGCTGAGAGACCTGATGAGGGATAAGATCGAATATCCAAACCCTTCCTGTTCAATTCAAACTGAAGATTGGCCCAGGATATACCAGGTTCTACTGTAACCGTCATGTTCTCCTCGTCAACTTCGAGTATGTTGTTCATACGACGAATGTCTACAACAATTCCACCTTTCCTTGGGATGGCGCCTCCATAACCTGAGGTCCCCGCACCTCGAGGAACGAGTGGAATTTTCTTCTTCTGGCAGAATTTGTAAAGGGCACTAATCTCCTCAGGAGTCTGTGGTTGGACAATAGCATCAGGTGTTGTGTTCATAAGCCAACCAACTTGCTTTGGCAGTGAGCCGACATCTAAAGCGGAGAGAATAAGTTCATGTTTCTCTGTTAATAGACGGTCACCAAAGATCTCAGCGAGTTTCTCATTCTGTTTTGGTTTCAAGACCATGAATGCACTCTCCAGCTCATGAACGGAACTCTGAACGTCAACCGCGGGATTGCGCCCTCACATAAAAACCTAGTGAGAAAGAAAAAACACACTATGTCATATTATGTGGAAAGATTTTAAGGAGGCTTGCAGTGACCCACCTGCGTCACAGTCACGGAGACCTAAACCATGGACTTCCCATCATTAAAGGAACATGACCTCCAAGAATACGCCTTTACTTGTGCTCAATGTAGTTTTTGTCAAGTGGGTCATGGAGCTTGTCCCACATACAAGGTGAAACGAAGAGACAGCTTTTCTGGGAAAGGTAAGATGATGCTTACTCGTGCATTGATGCAAGGTAGAATAAGACCATCAGAAGGTCTCGAGGGTCTCCGAGATGCAATCTTTGGTTGTACACTTTGCGGGGGCTGCGAAGAGATTTGCCAGGTGGACATACCATTCGTCAAGATCTATCAGGTGATGCGAAACGATTTCTTGAAACGAGGGATGTGGCCTGAAGAGCTAAGCATGACCAAAGAAATCCTCCTGAAGAGTAACAACATTCAAGGTCAGGCTCAGATGGACCGAATCGAAGGATGGTCATATTGGACCCCCAACGAGGACGAGTTACTTGACAAGCAGGGAACCCCCGCAAAGACCGCTTTCTTCTTTGGTTGCGCTTCATCATTCAGGGGTATTTCTATTCAAGCCACGATTGCTACCACACTGATTATGGATAAGATTGAGGAAAAGTATACGGTACTAGGAGAAGAGGAGTATTGCTGTGGTGCACCTCTGATAATGACAGGAGATTTCGAGGGCGCCAGAGCTCTTGCTGAACACAACATCCAGAAGTATAAGGAACTTGGTGTTGAGCGAATTATAACAAACTGTCCAGGATGCTACAAAATGTGGGCTCATGAATATCATGAGTTCTTGGACATCGATCATGGTTTTGAGATAGTCTATGGTTACCAATATCTTGCGGATCTTCTTGATGAGGGTAAATTAACTGGTTTGAATACACCACTCGATGTAACAGTAACATACCATGATGGATGTGATGCTGGTCGGAATTCCGGATTCTATGAAGAACCAAGGAAAGTACTGGAATATCTACCTGGAGTGACTTTTGAAGAGCTGCCGCACAACAAAGCTAATTGCTTCTGTTGTGGTTCGGGGGGTGTTCTCAGAGCCGTAGATGCGGATTTTGCAAATCAGATTAGTCGGCTCAAGGTGGAAGATATCGAAGCGACAAATGCAGACATAGTTTCATCAGGTTGCCCATCGTGTGTTGACTTCATGGCCGATCAATTACCACAAGCAGGTGTGAACAAACCAGTGAAAGACCTAGCAGTCCTTGTGGCTCAGGCTCTTGGATTAACCTGGGATGGTCTAGATGAGATCTATGGCTAGTGAGACCACTTCGGCAAGCAAATAAGTTGTTAGTGGCTCTGTTTTGCAATAAATGATGGGTCGACGGTCCAAGAAGGTATGCAGCGTAAATGTATCTATGAAGAAATAGTAGACCGGATTCCACCATTCAGATGGTTACCCCCAGATCCATTTCTTACTGGAAAGGAACTGAGTTCTACAAGTGGAAGAAACCAGGGAAATAGTTACTCTTGCGGAGGAGCCATAGCCTTAACCTTTCTCTCAGTCATGATGTAAAATATTGAGGACACTACCAAGAACGCAATGCTCCACACCAGTATGCAGATTGGTTCTCGTCCAAGTCCAATCATTACATAAGACCAAGCCAAGAAGAGACCTGTAAAAAGGTGATTCGTCACAGTACTTGCGTAAGCAGGTGTGAGAGGAAGTGGTTGGTTATAATGAGCTAGTGCATATCTCGATCCCAACACTGCGACAGGGAAAGTAGCTAATCCAAGGACAGTGTACCAGCTTGCTAGATTGAATATGATTGGAATCAGGATTGAGAGGTAGACAGTTGCCATGAGTACTACATACCCTTTCGCCGCACGTTGACGACCTAACCGGACCACAATTGTTCCCTTACCAGCATCTCTGTCTGCGTCATAATCTGGAAACTCGTTGATGTACAGAACTGCCGTAATCAGGATAGCAATAGGAATCGATGGAAACACAGCCTCCCATGCTAATACCTGAGTCTGCACAAAATATGCGCCAAGAGTCATGAGAACTCCAAAGTTCAATCCTATGAACACTTCACCATATCCTCGACTGACAAAGCGGAATGGGGGCGCAGTGTAGAAGAAACCTGATCCAACACCAATGATTCCGAGTATAAGGACTTCAACACCTCTGGTGTATGCAAGGTAGATCCCTATTCCCCCGCCAAGCACGAAGAAGATTATAGCTTCA
>MEHG01000049.1 GCA_001940705.1 Candidatus Thorarchaeota archaeon AB_25 | reverse complement strand
GATGAACCGACGACTGGTCTCTCAGCCTCAGACGTTCATGTTCTCCTGCGAGTGATCAACAGACTTGTGGATGCTGGCAACACAGCCATCATTGTAGAACATAACCTCGAGGTCATCAAGACAGCAGACTGGGTTATTGATTTAGGTCCTGAGGGTGGAGACGCTGGTGGAGAGGTCCTAGCTCAAGGGACACCTGAACAGCTCAGTGAAGTTTGGAACTCATACACGGGCAATCATCTCAGGGCTGCGCTATTTGGTCCGAAAGTGCGTTATGGTCCATTGAACTAATTCAACCACGCTCTCTAACATAGTTCCTTATTACTACAATCAAAATGACAGTAAGTACTACTAACTCGATTATTAGCAAAATCGGAAATCTTGGGCGTCCGTTTACTATAGGTGGTATACTTGGGTACGGTGGTGTTGTGACTGGTATTGATGGTGGTGGGTCATAGAATGCGAAATCGGGATTTACAGTAAGCTCGTAATAATCACCAACCTCAAAGTCTGTCATAACGAACGGTCCTGCAGTTACATAAGGTTCAGCTGGATCCCATAGTGGATTCCATGTGTTCCATCCACCATATCCAATGCCCGTTTCGTTGTTGAAGATGTGCTTGGGTATGATATACCTGTAGGCAAAGTTAGAGAAGTGCCAGTAGTTCTCAGTACTGAATTCAATGATGGCACGGTAGGGTGTTGGTGCATAAGCTACATGTATATCGCCTAACCAAATAGCCGCAGGATTTCCATAGATGCCTGACTCGTTGCAATAATTGAATGTGAATACAACATCCTCTGCGGTTAGCGAGACTCCATCACTCCATGTAGCATTCTGTATGATATCAATTGTAAAACGAGTGTGCCCATCAGGAACCTCTGAATTGTTTTCATGTTTCTCCACAAGCAGATTCTCTGCTAAGTATGGATAGGCAGTCAGGTCTGGAGCACGCGAGTAAAGGGACGGCCATATCTCTTGGAAGATTGCATTTGAAGTTGGGTTGTTTGAAACAAAGAAATTGAAGCTGTCCGGATCATCATTTACTGCAATTAGAACCGTACCACCATGTGCAAAACCCCTCTCGTGAATCTTCCTCATTGTCCACAGTCCCGAGATGTACCGTCCCTGATCGGGAACATGCCCTGTAAACTCGTCTGTGCGGTATCCTTGCATGGAGGTATTGACATAGATGACTAGTCGAGGAACATTGTCATGTAGTATCTTCTGCATCTCGGAGGCTGCCTCATAGACCTCTTCGTATGTTTCACCAAACAGTAACTGACTTCGCCAACCATCATAGGTTGTATTTCTGAAGTTTGTTGGGTTCTGATTGGGCTCGTTAGCATAATCACTCCAATAGTCATAGGCTAGCCAGTCGATATCGAAATCCTCGAAAGCTATTGAATAGAAGACGATGTCATAGTCTTGATGCAGATCCACTCTCGATCTGTATTCATTGTAATCTCCCGCTAGTGTACTAGCATTTATGTGAAGTGAATATAGTGCATCTACACCGATCTGCACTATCTCTCCACCAATTAGATCCGCACTGCTATACTCAATAACAATCTCAAATGCTGAACCATCAGGGGCTAGCCGATATCCAGTTCCTGCATCAATGGTGAAATTCAGGTCGTCCAGAATTTGGTTACCTATGTCTGACTGGTTCGTGTAATAATGCCACCCAAGGTCATCCTCAATGCACCAAGGGTTGGTGGGTGGTACGAGGGAGTCATGCTCTGTGTTATATCCGTCGAAGATTTCTGTGGTCATTCTTGTCTTGTTGAACGCAAAAGCGAATGCTCTCCTGAGTCCGCTGATGTTTAAGGGATACTTGTCACAGTTTATCGTTAGATGACCATATCCATTTCTTGGAGCTTCATAGATGTCAATATCCGGATCTGCTTCCAGTGTTGGGCGATGAACCGGATCAAAGAATGTAAGATCCATGACTGTATATCCCACTTGCAGTGCCAGAATCCTTAGGTCACTATCTGCAATCGGTATATAGACGATCTTATCCACATAGGGTCCAACATTCAAGTCACTTGGTACTTCGAACGCAGCGGATATGAGCTCAGGTGAGCGTGAAAGAGACACTATCAGTACAATAATCAGCACTGAGATGACCCATCTTTTCCCCAACTTTCTCACCCGAATCCGACCAACCTATGCACATTTCATGCTAAAACTTCTTTGAATCCATCAATGGTTTACCCAAATGATCTTACTGATTCATAGTTTCACTGCGATAGTGCAACCTTCTCCAATTGGCAGAATCGTACTTTCAACATTGAATTTCAGAAGTTCTCTGTTGAACTTGTCAATTGATTTGTACGAGTCATTCCATTCATCTGGGGGTCTGATGGGTGGCCATAGAGTGTCATCAACAAGAAAGAGACCGCCCTTCTTCAAAACCCTGATGCAACCCTCAAGCATGACTGGGTATCCCCGTTTGGTAGAATCCTGGAAGACGACATCGAACGTGTCCGATTCCAGCCCTGCAATGACCTCAATTGCATCGCCTACGATGATCTCAATATTGTCAGATACTCCCTCCCTCTCGAAAGCCTTTCGAGCAACCTCGACCATTGACTCATCAATCTCTATTGTGGTCACCGTACCGCCAAATCTCTTCGCAGCAAGTGCTAAGATTGTCGTTGAAAAACCGATACTCATTCCTATTTCCAGTATCTTCTTTGGTCTAACTAAGCTCAGAAGCAGTTTGAACAGTCGAGCCATTTCATCCTCAATCGGTGGTCCGAACCTGTCGAGACCTGTGGCTTGGATATACTCCTCCAATCTTGGTGTATCTTTATCCTTGTATATTTCGTCAATATAGTCCCAGGCTTTCTGACAATCAAAAGGTACTTCGCTCATGAAGGAACATTAGAGTTCTTGCCTTAAGTGACTTCAGCAAAGTGCAGAACACGGTCTCATGCTACGTCTTATTAGCATCACACTCTGAAATCTTGTGATTCAAAATGCTTCAACTTCTACTCACTGACAGTGTGCTTGGAATTATCCTTGCAGTGATTACTTCCCTTCTTTGGAACATCGCTCCTATCATACAAAAAGAAGCACTCAGTGAGATGGAAGAGATTGACGCGAAGAACCCAATGAAGCATACAAGAGCACTTTTCGCTAAACCACGATGGGTCCTTGGTTTTCTCATGGCTCTGGTCGGTGGCCTCACGTATCTGTTTGCAACCCAATTAGCCGGGATTGTTGTTATCCAACCCCTCATGAATATTGGATTGATCGCACTGGTCTACCTCTCATCAAAGAGGCTAGACGAGAAGATTGACCTGCAAGCTGTAATTGGAATCATACTGCTGATATTCACACCTGTGTTCATCGCATTAGGTGGTGTGAGTGAACCCGTGATGTTTATCGATTATACCGGTATTCTCCTTTACTCATTAGTGATGATCGTCGGAGTTGGTGCTCTTGCCGGAGGGACCAGAAGAATCGCGATTCTGTGGGCACCGATCACGGCATTCGTTCAAGCTCTTGCCGCTCAGTTCACACAGTGGTTCACTCTAGTATTGTTTGGTGAGACAGATATTCTACAGGGTTTCATCAGTGCCTTGTTACCCCTCATCCTGCTGGGCGTCTTCACAGCAATAGCTGCTGTCTACACAGTATCAATTGGTCTCCAAAGAAATCCCGCTTCTCGATTCAACGCGATAACTGGAACCATCAGCATGTTTGCGGTGATTCTTGGTGGAGTCATCATCTTTGGTCAGGTCATCTCTGAGATTCTGTTCTATGGAGTAGGTCTCACTTTCGGACTCATCGGAGTTGTGCTCCTCAGTAAGTATCAGGATTGAATTAGAAAAAAAGGAAGTAGGGCTGACACACTAGTGCCAGCCTTAGATTTCAGATATTATTTCTTTGCAGGTTTCTTCTTCATCACAAAGACCAGAATCACTACAACTACAACCGCAGCTCCACCGATGACTAGGATTAGTGTCATATCCCCGAACCCGCCACCAGCTGCCATCACAACAAATGATCCTTCAACAGAGGACCATGTGTTTGCATTGCTTCGTATATAGATGGTGTAGTTGAGCGTTTCCGCTGTTGAAGGTGTCCAAGTGTACGAGAAGGTGTCCACATCTACACTCATCGTGTGGTTTGTACCATCGAACTCAATTGATACATCATAGATGCCAAGAGAGTGTGTTGCATTGAGTGATACTGTAACCTCCTGTCCAACTCGTGCTGGATCCGGAGCTGCTACGGGGTCTGTGAATGAAGGGAGCTCAGATATCACCTCATACTTGAACGGCAGTGTGGTCCAATCGCCCCAAACACCAGTACTATCACAAGTGCGAGCTCGTAGATAGTACCAAGTCCCATCAATCAGAGTGATACATCCTTCCAGTGGGACAGAATCCTCATTATTCACGAAGTCAATGAGAAGATCATACCCTGCAACGTCATTACCTTCTATTGGACTACCATAGTGCAAGTCCCAAGCTCGGTATGATGACTCATAAGGTGTATCTTCAAGTATCCGGAAAGAGCCACTTACTAGAGAATCCCACTGTATGTCAAAAAGTAGATCATGGGTATTCGAGTAATAGAACGTATTGTCAAAATCGATGACAATTCCAAGACCGACGTTCCTAACAGTGTACATACTCTCATCAAGTACAACAGTAGCAGTTGCACCTCCGTAGTTCTCAACCCACGTTCCATGTGTAATTGGTCCCAATACTGGGGTTTCAACAACAGTTAATGAGAAGTTTTCAAAGACAACATCGCCAAAACTAGTTCCTCGCATGAATATTCTGTCTAAATATCCCGCTCTACTTATGTATGACTGGTTGTATTTGATTTGAAATCTTCCTGGGTATCCTACGGTTGTATCAAATGGGAATCCATTATGATCAAACATTGAGCCCTTGAAAACATCTGTCGTCAAGAATCCGATTTTCAGGTCATATGTTCTTGGTGGTGGTGCATAGGATGTTGTGGACGCCTCTGAATCGCCCCAATTGGCAGCAACACTGCCTGGTCCTGCTTCAGTTCTAGCCAAGCGTACCAGGTCACCAGCATTGTTTGTCAAACGGATCTCTATAATCAGGTTCAGTTCTTCATTGAGGAAGAATATGTCCTCAACATCAATCTCAATAGTGTCATCGATGACCGATACCTCAAAGATATCTCTTGAGAGCACAATGGTAGGTGTTTCTCCCTCATAGTTTGCGTTGAAATCTGCAGTGAGGGCTGCAGTACTTGGTACCATGACAAGCGAGACCTCCAGGTCCTCCATCTGCAAATCACCAGCATCATTGGTTGTGAAATAGAGTTTGTCCACGACTCCTGATCGGGTAAACATAGAACCTGGAAACTTCATTTGCAATCTGAATGGATCTGGCTCTCCAAACGGATGATAGTTTCCTGTACTGTCACCACTAACATGAATGAATGAGGTATATTCGTGTGAGCTTTGCCATAGCATTGTTTCATTGTAGTACGTGTTGTTCCATAACTCAACATCATAGTCCTTCTGGAAATCATTGTAATCAGGGTCTGAGAATGTCCAACCCAGGTCGGGACAAGGGTCGTTGATGTACTCAAGTAATGGACCTGATGCAATTCCATCAACTGATAGACCACTAGTGGTCGGTGTTGTATATTCAATCTCAAGATATGAAGCATTGAAGATATACGTTTCAATATCATTTAGTGCTTTGAATGTTTGTTCTGTTCCTGTTTCATCAACCTGCTTCAATACTTCAGTCAGAATCATGTCTCTTGGATTAAGTGTACCTCGAACATCTGAAGTGACATCCCATGTATACCAGGATTGGGCTACAAACATGTCTGGATTTGCAGGCGAGTCGATTACATCACTTGGTGCGGTCGAGAATGTAGGTTGGTTGTTCCATGTGATACTACCGACGTCCCATGTATCGTCGCTACAGTGATATATTCCAAACGGCTTATCGTCAAGAGTATATTCAGAAAAAAGAAAGATGCTAACAGTCGCTCTTGAGATGCTCAATTCTAATGGCAGGTTCGCAAGATTAAATTTCAACCAGGTTCGTGCAGCTAATGCTTCGCCCATATCCACAACTCCAGTTACCAGAGCTCCCATACCATCAAAATTAGTATCGGCATTACTTCCGTTAACTACACTTGTGTCTTCTGCTACAGGGACTTTGAGAGTTCCAGTCGAAGCTAATGCAGCTGCATTAACTGATGAACTCTGTTCAATTTGCGTTGCAGAAAAATCTGATCCTGTTGGAACCACTGCAATCCCAAGTAGCAAGATGAAGACTACTAAGAATACTCCACTTTTGTTCAATTTTCTATCTCCGTTTTATTGAGGATCGTCAGCGTGCATCGAATAATAAACTCCGATGGAGGTTGTTCCCTGCTGGTGTGTCCTCCTGGCTTTCCTTATCAAGCACGCCACAGTCGTCACACCTTATTATTATTCTGAGAAATCTCCGCTCCTGTTCGAAAATTACTACGTGCTTTGAACCGCGCGCTATATTTTCGATATATCGACATACTATCCAAATTATGGAGAGTGTGCTTTTTTCCACCTCGTTAAAACCACCAAGAGAACCAAGAGAGTGCATTCTAAGACCATCTCAGTAATGCGAATATCATACACATATTGTATATTAACGACACAAACGAGTATTGTACTGGTTGTCCATATCTGACAACCGGTTCGCACTGTCCGCCGGGAGGACACGCAAGCACATGACACTACGAAACGAGTCGACTGACTCAACGCCAAAAAAAGCAACGACAACAAAGACATCTAGTGCGATATACGAATCAGACCTCAGAACACGAATAGCTACTTTTCCACGAGACGTACTCGCCTGGTTTGCGTTAGGACGATACCTACGATCAGTGGGTCGGCTCAGGGAGGCAGAAAAAGCTCTTAGGAAAGCTGTGTCGATCAACCCAGGTCCCCTCCCTTTCTGGGAGGAGCTGGCCTTGACCCTTGTAGACCTAGGACTAATTGATGAGGCCTACACCATATGTGACCAGAACCTGCGTAGAAACGGTGATTCCATCAGGAAGAGAGTCACTGAACTCAGAAAGCTGGAACGATCTGCTGATTCAGATTATCCGAAAGAGACCTCACCGTGTGTTGCATGTCCTGAGTACACATACTATGGATGCTCTAGGGGCTCTGAGTGCGATGCTATAGTTCGCTGGCGTTCAGCCATGGCTAACGTCATGCCGAGTACGAGAAAGCGGACCTGAACCGCTGATTTTAGCTCGGTAGTACCTTCCGAATCACTGATTTATGGTAGTCTTATCAGGACAGTTACATACTGACTGATGGAAGGAACTCGATGTCTGATCTCAAAACTCTCGTTCAGGATTTGCCTGACAGCCCAGGGGTCTATCTCTGGAAAGATGAGAAGGGCGAGATTCTCTATATCGGGAAGGCAAAATATCTCCGGAGAAGAGTTAGCTCGTATCTGCGGAAAAAAGGACTGTTTCGCAGAATTGGGGAGATGATGTTCCTTGCAAGAGACCTCGAAACCATTATGACTAACACTGACCGAGAAGCACTTGTCCTTGAGCAGACCCTAATCAAGAAACATCAACCACGGTACAACATTGCGCTAAAGGATGATAGACGGCATGCATGGGTCCGAGTTGACCTAGCAAAGAAAATCCCCACTTTCGAGATTACCCGTGATGCTGAGAAGGATGGAGCTACCTATTATGGACCCTATGGGAGCACAAAGCGTCTCGAAAGGTTGTTGGACACAATACGAAAATCAATACCCATTGCAATGTGTAAAGATCCTGAAAAGGTGAAAAGAGCCTGCGTGGATTTTCATCTGGACAGATGTGCAGGACCCTGTGAGGACCATATATCTATTGAGGAGTATCGGTCCCTCGTTGAATTGATGAGCTACTACCTTGAGGGTCGCCCCGATGACCTACGTAGGTCTCTCAAGGGTCAGATGGAATTGGCTGCTAGTGAGGAGAAGTTTGAGAAAGCAGCAGAACTCAGGGACCGTCTCACTGATCTTGAAATTCTGATGAGTCGTCAGAAAGTAGTTCGATTTGAAGGAGCCAATAGTGATATCCTAGGAATTTCGAGAACTGAACAGGCTGCACTCATTGACATGTTGATAGTTCGAAATGGAATAATGATTGGCATGGACAACTTCTACTTCGAGATTGATCTGGACACTCCTGATACAGAGGTGGTCACAGCTTTCATCGAACAGTTCTACTTCACTATTCCACGACTACCTGAACAGATAATCATCCCTTGTGAGATTTCACAAATGGATGAACTGAGTTCTTGGCTCAGTGATGATAGTGGACATCCAGTTCAGATTATGGTCCCTGACGATGAGAGGACCACCGAGCTCGTGGAGATGGCAAACAAGAACGCACACAGGGCGCTTCGAAAAATGTTGATTCTCGGTGAGAGTACGGAAGAGATTGTCCATGAAGGGGTCAAGCAGCTAAAGGAAGCGTTAGGACTCGCACAAGCTCCCATGCGTATCGAGGGGTTCGACATTGCGAATATTCAGGGAACAGATCCGACTGGGTCGTGTGTTGTCTTCAAGAACGGAGAGCCATACAACAAACGCTACAGGATGTTCAAAATTCGAGTCAAAGAAACCCCTGATGATTATGCCATGATGCGTGAGGTTGTCTATCGCAGGTACTTTGGTGTTCTCGAACGAAAAGATGTCCTCCCAGATTTGATTTTGGTTGACGGAGGAAAGGGTCAGCTCAAGATGGCTCTCGAAGCACTCGGGGAACTCGGTCTTGACTATGTGCCAGTGGTTGCACTTGCAAAGAGAGAGGAAACCATGTACACTCGCGATAATCCAAAGGGAATCAATTTTGATGTCGGGACTGAGGGACTTCATCTTGTGCAAAGAATACGAGATGAGGCACATCGTTTCGCACAAAAATATCACCACAAACTCAGAGAGAAACGTTTCACAGGATCAATTCTTGAAGAAGCTCCTGGAATTGGTCCAAAGAGAAGAACCGCACTCCTGCAGCATTTTGGTAGTTTTGACAAAGTGAAGGAAGCCACAATGGAACAGTTTGCGCAGGTTGATGGGATGTCGGAAAAGGCTGCCCAAGCCCTTAGAGAATGGTTGGACAGTGATGAGGTCGATTGACACGATTTTCGCTATCCGACAGAATGATATATCAGCTTTACATTGTTCTCATGCAAAGCACGCTTTGAGAAACTACTGAACGGAGAATATTCGAAATGCCTGTCAAAGTCTTCCTTGCTGTCAACGTGAAATCTAGCAAGGCAAAAGAGGTCCAGAAGAATCTACGAGCCATTGACGAGGTGCTGCTAGCATGTACTGTTTCAGATGGGGTCTTCGATGTTGTGGC
The DNA here is from genome assembly GCA_001940705.1 of Candidatus Thorarchaeota archaeon AB_25. Classification (GTDB taxonomy): domain Archaea; phylum Asgardarchaeota; class Thorarchaeia; order Thorarchaeales; family Thorarchaeaceae; genus SMTZ1-45. The sequence continues at coordinate 6,719 of MEHG01000049.1, read as the reverse complement.
AATGGTAGAAGTGACCGATCTTGACGACTATCGGACTTTTGCGATTGACAAGGTCAGTTCAGTGCACAACTTAGTTGATTATTCCTCATTTATTATCATGGATGAGTAATACCATTTTCACCATTCAACCAATCAACATGCGCTTTATTCCGTTTCCATCCATAGATCAGAAAAACCAGGAACCCGATCAAGGTGAGAAGCCCGCCGAGCTGAAGTACAAAATAATCTAGTGAAGGAATAAGCAGCAGACATATTCCAAAACCAACTAGAGGAAGAACAGGAAACAATGGAGCCTTGAATGTACCTGGAACACTGAGTCCCTTCCTCCTGAGAATAATGACTGAAAAATTCACTATTGCCTGTGCAATGAGATATCCAAAGACTGCGAGCTGAGCAACTAATACAACATCCGCAGATAATGCAAACAAGCTCACAAGAATCAGAACCAAAATCAGCGCGGGGATTGGTGTCTTCAGTCGATCGTTCACGCGATCAAAGGACTTTGGAAGGAACCGGTCTCTTCCCATCGAATAGACAATCCGCGCTCCTGCTAAGAATGTTGCATTCAATGCGGCATAGTTTGATGCAGCCATACCCGCCAGACCCAAGATTAATGCCCCCTGTCCAAGCATCACGGCAAAGACATCCGCAATGGGTGTGAAGGTTTCTGCGACAACGGTGAAGGGGACAACACCAACGAGGACCAATGATGCAGCCATATACACCCCCGTACCAATAGCTACTGTAAGGAAAATGGCTCTTGGAACATTCTTTGCTGGTTCCTTGACCTCTTCGGATGCGGAGGTCACAAGTTCAAACCCAACGAATGAGATGTAGATGAACGAGACTGTTGACATGAACGCTGGTAATCCTGCATTCTCTGCAAAAATAGGTGTCAGATTGCTGGGGTCGATGAACAACAGACCGATTGCTACGAACGTGAAGAGGATGATTGCCTGTGCAATGTTCAGGATACCGAGAATCCCTGACACGCTCTTCACACTGACAGTGTTCGTCACAAATGTGATAGCAATGATAATGAGCGCTATCAAGGCGATATACTGTGTCCCATCAGGGATGAACACCACGAGCGTATGGGCAACGGCTAATGCATACAATCCGCAAGCAACAATGTTTCCGATCATCAGAAACCAGCCGGCGAGGAATGCAGGCAAACCGCCCACAGTATCATGAGCAAACGTGTACCCTCCCCCTTGCTTTGGGATTGAGCTTGCAATCTCTGCATAGTTGACTGCAGTGAACATCGCAAGAACGCCGGTGAAAAAATAGGCAAAGACAAGGGCTGGACCTATCATTCCCGCGGCTGTACCGGAGATGACATAGATTCCCCCGCCTAGCATTGCTCCGAGTCCAATGTTCGTAGCGCCAACAAGACCAAGATGCCGACCAAACTTACCACTGGCTTGTTCGTCATCAATTGTCTCTGTCAATTAGGGCACCGTCTTAGAATATCGCTCATAACTCCCGGGGGATTTCTGATTCGTTCTCGCTCCCCACTTTACTGGTCTTTTGAAGCTTTTCATGACACATCTTCGGATTTTACTTAGAAACCACACACCCCGAAGTTTAAATGCGATTGTACTTCGACAAATCGACGACGGACTTGTACAAAGTCCAAGGACAGAGTGATCACAATGATCTGGAAAGTCAATGATAACTGTACTGCATGTGGTACCTGCGCTGATGTTTGCCCTGTTGATCCTACACTGTACGTGGTCAACGACAAAGCTGTGTATCAGGAAGCACGAGCAGACGAGTGCACTGAGTGTTACGCCTGTGTCGATAGTTGCCCTGAAGGCGCTATTGAGGAATAATACTCAATCGACAATGACCCGATCTTACGAATGTGAGTGAGGGGTGGTCCGACAGGAGCGTCTTGTATAGGGCGTTCCTGTCAGCAACATTCTTTCTTGTTTATCTTACGCGAATTGGTTCTCCAAATACCTCGTCTAAGAACTCTCGAATTGAAGGGTCATGAATAACAGCTTTCACAGAAGCATGTTCATCTTCAACAGGGTCATAACTACCAGTGATAATTTCAATTGCTGGATTATCTTCTCGTGAGAGGATGGTCATCGCTTCATCGATTTCTTCATGGAGGTTGAATCTATCACGAACCTCTACCATGCAATCCCGGAATTTTGCCGGGTCTATTTTGTAGTATAACTTCAACTTACATATCCTCCATTTTTTCCATCTATTCAGTAAGGTATAAGTGAATCAGTTTCACCTACGATGATATCACGCTATTCTAGGGGTTATAACTTTGATACCTAAACGCTACAAATTACTAAGTTTTATGATTCTTTGCATAATGATTTCAAGTTTCATTCCTTTGTTGGTTTCGCCTGTTGCTGAAAATCAAAAACCGCACGTACAGTCAATTCCTTCAGCATTTACATGGCAAACGTTTAACAAGAATATGAATGTTACAACTTTTGTCGCTCCTGATGGAAGTCGAGATCAACTCTGGCATTTTCTCAACAGTGCTGAGGAAAGCATATTCGTTGAGATATACGGGGTCAACAATCCATACATCCTTGACCTAATTCGAGATATTCATACTACTAAACCCGGAGTTGACATTAAGATCCTCATAGGCTGGCACAGTCTTGGCTATTTAGCTCCATACGAACCTAATCCTTATGTTGCATATAATTTGACCCTCATGGGGGTTGACTTCAAGTGGACAAGTGACACTGAGTTCACCTATGCACATCAGAAGTTTGTTGTAATTGACAATAAAACCACAATTATCCAGGCTGGAAATTGGGCAAAAACAAGCTTTCCAGAAGATGGAAAGAAATCTAATAGAGAGTGGAATATTGCAATGACTGATACTGATGTTGCAGATTATTACCTCTCTGTGTTTGATTATGATTGGGGTAATGGCATTGCTTATGATCAACCACGGGACGGAACTGGTCTGCCTTTGTCATATGATCAGGATTCAAGTACATATCCACGACCTTTTGCAGAACCCGGCCACTTTAGTGGGCAAATGAGTGTGACTCCTATTGTCAGTCCAGAAACAAGTTTACAAGGAATCCTTTATTGCATTAATTCAGCTCAAGTAACACTTGATATCCAGATTCCCTATTTCACTAGTGTTGGGGATGCGGGGTCAGTCGACCAGATCATCGATGCAATTCTTGCAGCGAAAGCTCGCGATGTCACTGTACGAATTATCACACAAGATGAGAAGGACTATGTGGAAGCCGCAGAGATTTTCACGAACGCTGGTATACCAATGATATATCAAGATACTCGCTGGGCATATCCTCTCCATAACAAAGGGATAATTGTAGATGGTCGGATTGTTCTCATTAGTAGCATCAACTACAGTGATGGGAGTATAGAGGATAACCGTGAAGCCGGTGTAATCATAGAGCATGAAGCCATAGCACAATGGTATTCAGAAGTCTTTGATTTTGACTGGGGTTTGGGTGATTTCGATGAAATTGGATCGCTGAATGTTTATTGGAATCCGAATATTCCAACACACTCTTCAGAGATTAATGTGACAGTTTATGCCCATGAGCTTCGTGCCTTGGGGATTACTGATGTCAGTCTTGGCGTCAAGATTGATTCAGGAAGCTGGAGCAACTACACAATTACTTCCACCGTTTTCGATTCAGCCGAAGGGGATCCAGAGAATTACTTCTATGTGATTTCGCCACAAAGTGATGGTACCAACATTACTGTACAAGCAACAGTGATTGCTGGTGGAGATACTTATGTTGGAATGGAGATGGTTATCCGTGTCCGTGACTCCATTGGCTCTATAACCACACCAACACCGACACCAACACCTACAGGAAATCCACTTGTTGAGTTGCTTATTGAATTGCTACCATACATCGCGTTGGCAGTAGTGGTGCTAATCGGTGCAATCTGTGTCAAGAAGCGAAAGTAGACTGAGAGTCTAATAGGCCCCTACAACTGGGGCCTTTTCATTTTCTTTCAAAAACAGTATTGATTCTCTACTCAGATTTTTCAGCCATTTCTGCGAACTTGAAACAGCTCTCAGCATCCTGGTTCTCACCACGCTTCTGATGAAGTCCACCAGCAATACGATAAGATCTAGCAACCGCAGGCCAATTTTCCTGAGCATCCAAACAGAGTGCTAGAGCCTTCCATGTTTCAGGATTGCATGAATCGTACTTGATTGACTCATTGTAAGCCTCGATTGCCTCATCAATTTTCAACAAACTCTCTAAAGCTCTTGCCTTTTTGGCCCATAGTTCTGCACTCTTTGGGGCATGTGTGAGACCTTCATCTGCTACTATCTTGGCCTCTTCAAATGAGCCAAGTGTAAGATATGCCTCTGCTTTGTTTGAATGAGCTCTCGGGTCTCTTTCGCAAATGCTGATCGCTAAATCAAAAGTAATAATCGCCTCGTTCTGTTCCCCAATGTGTACGTGAGTCAGACCCATCTCATTCAGTGCATCAAGGCTATCTGGAGAAAGTTGCAATGCATTTCGATAAGCCTCGATTGCTTTCTTGTTTTGACCTTGCTGTCTAAGAGTTCTTGCTCTAGTTATCCTTTGGTCAAAGGTCTGCTCATCTTGGGACATGGTTAGCTCACAACGACTTCTAGTTTTAATCATATTTCTGTCAGATGTCTTTGATTTTCTTCAATCCGCAGCAGACGGTAAGATTTTAACAAGGCCCCTCACTCTCCAGTTCATCCTTAATCCAGAGGAAACGCGAATGAACGGCGATGAAGACACATTTTTCGAAGATGATGAATCCGACGACGAAGAAGAAGAGGATGATGATTTTCCCGACGTAGAAGTTGTGGAAGAAGATGATGATGACTATGAACCAATAGACGCTTTGTATGAAACAGGTGAAGGAAGAATTGCGAAATTTGCAGAAGATCCTTGGCCACCGACAACTTTCGTACTAGTCATCATTGGTCTTGCGATGGTTCTGTTAACTCCGCCTGGCATTTGGGCGCTCTGGAATTACTTCCTTATTTCTGAGTATCTGATGCTCGTTGTTTGCGGTGCTGCAATAGCATATTCCCTCATTACTTGGAGTCGAGCTGGAACACATAGGTTGCGTTGGGCTGGTGTGACAAGTTTAGTCTTGATTCTCGCCCTTGTTGTCCTTACAACACTTGATACGTTCAGTTGGGTAGTAAATCTTCAATCCATAATTCCGGGTGTTCAAACCCCGATAATCACTCTAGCACTAGTACTAGCAATCTTCTCGATCTACTCCCTGTGGATAATTCAGAGGAACTTTGCGCAACCGAAGCGGTAAGGTGTTCAAAATGGGTGATAGCGTTCCAACGCTAGATGAGCTCATCTCTCTCATTCGCAAGTTTGTAGAAGAACGAAACTGGGAACAATATAACAAACCAGCTGCTTTAGCTGTTTCAGCATCCATTGAAATGGGTGAACTTCTAGAGTTGTTTCAGTGGAAGTCAGATGACGAGGTCAAGGACGCCCTAAAGGACAAAACCTTCAACTCTGCACTTGCTGGAGAGATTGCTGATGTAATGGTCTACCTCTTACGGATCTGCGATAAAGCAGGCATAGACCCAACTAAAGCAATTGTTGATAAGATGAAACAAAATTCCGACAAGTATCCAGTAGAGGAGTGGGAGGGTAAAGCCCCAAGCAAGCTCAATCAGTCTCAGTGAGTCGTGTATAGAGTTCAGGTTTCCTATCGGTAATGACATGATTACGCTTGGTAATCATCTTGCCATCAGCTGCTTGAGGATCGATGTCCACAAAGGCAATTCCTACTTCATCCCTAGGTAGAGTTGTCAGTCTTATTCCAGTTGTATTAGTGATTTGAGAGTTGCCTGAAAATTCAATCCCCCGCTCAATGCCAACCCTATTTGCCGTGGCAGTATATACAGAATTCTCAATCGACCTTGTGACCATTGCATCCTGACAATAAGGGAGAACAAGATTTGATGGGTGCAAGATCACCTGTGCTCCCTTGAGAGTCAATACTCTGGCGGTCTCTGGGAACGCCCAGTCGAAACACACCATCACACCAAATTTGGCATCTTTGAACTCCACTACTGGCGGCTCTTCATTGCCCGGGCTGAACCAGTCTCTCTCGTTCAGGAAGAGATGGATCTTACGATAAGTAGTGATGTGATTCCCTTGGGCGAATACCGCGGCTGAATTGTAGAGGCCTTGAGGTGTGTGCTCACAGATACCAGCAACAACAAGACGATCAGGTTTTGACCACGAACGAAGCTCCTCTGAAAATCTCCCTCTGGGTATCTCTTCTGCCGCGAATCTTGCTTCTTCCAGATTCTCAAAGACATAACCTGAGTTGCATAATTCTGGAAGAACAAGGACCTCCACCTGATTATCTTCAGCCTCTTTGAGTAATTCCCTGAGCTTCGAGAGATTCTCATGAACATCAACGAGTAGTGGTTCCATTTGTCCAACAGCCAACCTCATTCTGTTCTCACCTAGTTTCTAAGAAAGATGGTGTGCTTTGTTTCCTTCGGTCACCAATGTAAAAATGAATGAGTTGCGCCCACATCAAGTACGCGTAATATCTTTGTCAACTAGAAGAGACCGTTCTGCATCGCAGTCTGACAGTCACAGCTTGCATCTTTGGGAATATTCGTTATCATCTCGAAGGTCAACTTCCTGACCCTCTCGACGTTCTTAGCCATCGTCTTCAGAACCTCCCCATGTGTGACTGGTTCGTCTCCGTGT
>MEHG01000048.1 GCA_001940705.1 Candidatus Thorarchaeota archaeon AB_25 | reverse complement strand
GTATTATGTTCAGGCATCGAATGTGGGCGAAGAAGGCGAGTCAACCACAATTGATGATGAGTATACCAATTTCCAAGATGATTTCATGACAGCAATGATTGGTCGTATCATATTCATTGTAGGAAGCATATCGTTAGTTGTCATTGTTAGTATAATTGTTATTAGAAGAAGAGCGTAGGAGATGCTTCAGAACTCATCCAATGTGGCCTGAGTCGTTGCTGACGCTTTCAACATTCTATTCAGTTTCACTTCCTGTTTGGGAGTTATTGTTTTTAGTATCGATAACATTTGCAATGCATTGAGTGGTGCATTTCCTGCAAAGTGATTGTTGAAGTAACCAAAGGTGGTTTCAACGCTGTCAGTGACTTGTTCCAAGCGAGGAACCCAAGCCTCGAGCTGCTCAATTGAAAATCGGTAATTGAACCATGGATTTGTCCCATGTCCATGCCAGCGGATATATGAGAAATCTGCTGTGATTCGAAGATCTATGGGAAGTTTAGGTTCATCAACAATGACATTGGCAATTCCGTAGTCTTCTAACACATTCCATACTTCGTTGATTAACCAGGAGTGATCTCTGAATTCAATGGCATACCGAAACGAGGGGTCCAACTGAGAGAGAAAGGTCTCCAGATCACCCATTGTTGAAATTTCCCAGGGTGGTAGTTGAACCAAGAGTACGGGAATTCGATCACGGAGAGGTTCTAGGAGTCTGAAGAACTCGGTGAGAGTTTCACCACCCTCTCCTGACAGATTCAGACGATTGTCATGTGTGACCTTTTTGGGAAGTTTGGCCGTGAAGAAGACACTATCATCCAAGGTAGAAAGATGTTTGATGAAGTTTGGTTTTGGAAGAGCGTAGAAGGTTGAGTTGATTTCAGCAGTTTGGAAGTACTTGAGGTATTGCTTTAACATTGACCCTCCAGATGTGTAGAAGGTCCCCTTCCAGTCTTTGTCATATGACCATCCACTTGTACCAACATAGAGACCTTTCCTCATCACTCTCATACTTTTTCTTGTCATGAGATACTATCTGTCTTCCGGATTCAATTATCCTGATAATGAAATTCATAAGAAGGCACGTTGCATCTGTGAGTTGTGAAACCGATGCATGCAGAGAATGTGAAGACAGAATTCAACAATCTTGAGATTCACATGGGGTCCTTCAAGGATAGTAAGTTCAAGCTCAAATGCGTAGTGACGTATCATGATCAGCTACTTGTCATGGATGGTGGCAAGAGAATAGCTACAATGCATGCTCGCAATATCGGGAATGTCCATCTTGAGAAGAAGGCAATCAGGATTGCGGGACTGAACTTCGAGATCAAAGAGGGCGATGAGGTCAGTGTTGCTAGTGGATCTATCAGACTTGAGCTAGGTGAAGACGCCGAGGCATGGTACAAGGTTCTTTGGGGATAAACCAAGACCTTTAAACGGAAGGAAATCCGAACCGGAAGAGCAAGTCCCTGGGGGTTTTGCCATGTCTGAAAAGATTGAATTCATAGAGCTAAGGTTCCCTGACCTTCTTGGTAGATTGAAGGCTATGGTCGTGCCATGCAATCCTGTAGCGACCATTGAAGAAGTTGCCAAAGATCCAGCCATGAAGAATGGGACCAGTTGTGATGGAAGCTCAGTTACTGGTTTAGCAAAAGTCGAATCATCGGATCTTCGTTTGGAACCGGATTCGTCATCTTTGATTGAACTACCGTTTGTAGCACAGAGGACTGCAGCTGCAATGTGTTACATTAGAGAGAAGATTGCTGATGGGAAAAGCAAAGAATATTTTTCACTAGATAGCCGTGGACGTCTGTTCAAAGTTAGTGAGGACCTACTACCCGGAAAGATGCAGCTAAAAGTCAAGGTAGAACCAGAGTTCCATTTCATAACACCAGATGGGGAACTTTTTGATGAGGCTGGTTATGCAGATACATATCCTTGTAGTCCAGGAATGGATCTGTTACTAGAACTAGCATCCACTTTACGAGCTCTTGGTATCAACCCCCGAGTGATTCATCATGAGGTTGGTGAATCACAACAAGAGATAGAATTGGATTTTGATGATGCAACAAAAATGGCAGATAACATCTTGTTGTTCAAGAACCTAGCAAGGTCAATCTCAAGGAATCATGGAATCGATGTGACGTTCATGCCAAAACCGTTCGAAGGAGCAGCAGGAAATGGACTTCATTGTCACCTACAGTTATGGGAGGATGACAAGAACCTGTTCGGTGTCGATGGAACATCAGAGCTTTCAGAAACAGCGAAGATGTTTGTTGCAGGACTCTTAGAACATGCACCAGCCATTACAGCAATAGCCAACCCAAGCATCAACTCATACAAACGGCTTGTTCCTCACCATGAAGCTCCCGTGTATATCACATGGGGAGTCAAGAACAGAACTGTTCTAATCAGGGTTCCAATGTTTGGTTCTGGTGAAAATGCTGCAATAGAGCTTCGGTCAGCTGATCCAATGACGAATCCATATTTGCTCTTCACATCTATTATTGCAGCAGGAATGGATGGCGTTAATCGAAAACTCACACCCCCAGACCCGAGAAGTGAGGACATTTTCCATCTAAGTGACGCTGAGAGAGAAAAGCTCGGGATTAAGATGCTCCCAACAACCCTAGAAGCAGCGCTTGATAATCTTGAAGCAGATAGTGTGATATGTGAGGCAATCGGGAAAGATATTCTGGATTCCTTTGTTAAACTCAAGCGAGAAGAGTGGAGGAAATACACAAACCAGATTGTGACTGACTGGGAATGGGAGATGTACGAGGACAATTAGTCGTCATTGAAGAACTTAGAAAGTCTGTCAAAGGCTTCATCCACAGCTTCCGGGGTCAAGGGACCAATTGAGATACGTACATGACCTTCACCTGCATCCCCAAAGATTGATCCAGGTAGAATCAGTGTTCCAGTAGATTGAAGGATGTCCGTCACAAGCTTCCGGGAATCAGTACATCCCTTCACTCGTGGAAAGAGATAGAATGTCCCCTTCGTGTAAATCTCCTCAAGAGCATCAATCTCTCGCATGCGAAGATATGCTAAGTCACGAAGACGACTTAAACGTTGAATCTCTTGTTCCACCGTGTCTAGACCTTTCTTAAGCACTTCTAAGGCTAACATCTGTCCTGCAGTGGGTGCACAGATGGTTATAGAATCCTGCACCTTGAGAAACTCTCTGATGAATTCAGCGGAACCAATGGTAAATCCTACACGCCATCCACTCATTCCAAAGTCTTTCGAGAAACTACCCAAGGTCACTACATGATTTTCTGCATCACGGCGAGAACGAGGACTATAGTGTGTAGCATCATCAAACACCATGCGTGAATATGTTTCATCAGAGATCAACATGATGTCGTGTTGGATACAAAGATCAACAATACCATCAATTGTCCTTTTCTCATATACTGCACCAGTCGGATTGTTTGGTGTGATTATGAAAATTGCTCTAGTGTTTTTGTCTATAGCCGCTTCAATGTCCTCGACTCGAGGTTGAAACGAACTATTAACAGGCGCCTCTTTTACATCGGCTCCAAGGAGCTTTACAGCCATGACAGAGTTGAAGTAGTAGGGTGTTGGCATAATGATATTCTGGTTAGGTCCCACCAGAGTCAGAATTGCACCCAAAAATGCATTATTCGCGCCGGCAGTAATTATAATCTCATCTTGAGGATTGGCATCAATTCCAGATTTCTGACGTAGGTAGAGAGAGAGTTCCTCGCGTAGCTCCAAAAGACCTTCATCAGGCGTATAGACATGTGTTGCAGGGTGAGAAAGCCGGTCTTTCAAGACAGTAATTGCGTCATCAGGGGGAATATGACCGGGCAAACCCTGACCCAAGTTCAGAAAACCTGGTGACTTGATGAATCTCTTAGCGGCTTCAGCAAGCTTAACGATGGGGGGTGGCATGATGTCATCGGTACGATATTTCATAGATTGCACCAAGCTACAAGTAGGTAATGGAACGCATAAGAGGTGGAGTTTCTGACGGTTCCAAGTCCACGCTAATCTTCAATAAGAATGTGTTACGATATAACATTACCTCCAAGATTGGCACTCAATTGATAAGCATTATATCCAAGTTTGTTTGGCGGGAGTGTATGACTAGTATGGATTCAGTTAAAATGGGCCGAAAAGAAGTACAGAGAGCCGCAGCTTTGTCAGTCATCGCTGCAGCATTTCTTACTCTCATCAAGCTGATAACAGGACTAGTCACTAATTCCATTGGTGTTATATCTGAAGCTCTCCATAGCGGTCTTGATTTCTTAGCCGCAGGAATAACATTAGTAGCTGTTCGAAAAGCTTCTCAAGCGCCAGATTCTGAGCATCAATATGGTCATGGGAAAATTGAGAATTTTGCTGCTCTTGCTGAAACTATAATCCTGTGGGTAACCTCAGGTTGGATTATCTACGAAGCGGTAAGAAGAATTATTTTTGGAGAATTTGCAGAAGCCACATTTTGGGGCATAGCTGTAATGCTGATTAGTATTGTTGTAGACTATGAACGAAGCCAGATGCTCTATAAGAATGCAAGGAAGCACAATAGTCAAGCTCTGGAAGCAGACGCGCTTCACTTCAGAACTGATATGCTAAGCTCAGTTGTAGTTTTAATCGGATTATCCTTTGTGTGGCTTGGATTTCCAATGGGAGATCCTCTTGGAGCAATAGGAGTTTCTTTTGTGATTCTATTTGTTTCATTCAATCTTGCCAAACGAGCCTTTAATGCACTCGTAGATCATGCACCGGAGGGGGTTAATGAAAAAATCACAGAGATATGCGCACAAATACCAGGAGTTGTCGAATGCAAAAGAGTTCGTGTAAGAGGATCGGGAGCTGATCTCTTTGTGGATATTATAATCGCAACGGATGAAACTGTGAATTTATCTGATGCTCACTGCATCGCAGATTCAATAGAATCATCACTATCATCTTTTGCTCCTAAAGTCGATGTTCTAGTACATATAGAACCTGTCGAAGGTGATATAGAGCAATACTCTGGGATGGACATATATGATCAGATGCAGGTCATTGCCCGTAGGTTACATCAGGTGCAGAGTGTACATAACATTCGTGTATTCGAGATAGCAGATACCATCGATGTAGCAGCAGATCTTGAGATGTCCGCTGATCTGACACTAGAGGAGGCTCATTCGGTTTCTGAATTGTACGAAAACCAACTGAGAGAGCTCGTTGGTGATTCTATTAATTCAGTTACTCTTCACCTGGAAACAACCATGACAAAGGACCAGGCGAAGGACGTTACATCAGAGGCATCAGAAATTGTTGAGGTGGTGAAGGACATTGTTACCGAAGCTTCACCGCTTATTGGTTATCGAGAAGCAAAGATTCGTAAAGAGCAAGTAGGAGTTTCTGTTTTACTGAATTGTACAATTCCAGGTAAGATATCACTCACTGAGAGTCATGAGATTGCGGATGCTATCGAGAAGAAAATTCTAGAGCGATTGGAATCAGTAAAGTCTGTGTTCATTCACTTCGATCCTGTTTGACCCAAGCTTAATATTCAGACACGGTTGATGGAATGTCGAGGTTCTGGAAAGATGAACGAAGAATGTGCAGGTAAGATACTTGGGTCCCCAGAGGCGCAAGTTATACAGACAAAAGAATTTGAGATGAAACAACCCTTGCTTATCTGTTGTTTCCCTTCAGCAGGAGTTGTGGGAACAATAGCAGCTAACACTCTGATTGAGAAATTCGAGATGGAAGAGGTGGCCCATGTCAGATCAAGGTATATGCCTTCAGCGGCAGTTTTCTTGGATGGTCGTCTTCGACATCCCTTCAGAATCTATGGAGATAAGAAAAGGAACCTGCTTGTTGTGACTGCAGAGTTACCAGTCGCAGATGATGGACTCTACCCAGTAAGCTCAGCTCTCCTTGATTGGGGAGCAACAGTGGGAGTGAAGGAAACTGTCATACTTGATGGAATTCCAGTGCAGGGAATACCTTCAGATCGGAAGGTGTTGTTCGCTGCAGAAGAAGAGAAAATCGGCGAATTGAAAGAAGACGAAACGATGGAGATTCTCTCAAAAGGAATCATCACTGGAATTGCAGGTTCAATTCTTTCTGAAACCCTATGTAGAGACATGATTGGGTTTGCACTTCTCACGCCAGCTATTGCTATGGTTCCAGACCCAGAAGGAGCAGTGCAGCTATTAGAGGCACTCAATAGGCTCTACGACGTTGGTGTAGATGTCGCAGAATTGAAGGAAAGTGCAGCTGAGATTCGTAAGAAAATGGAAGAGATGGCACAACAGGTTGATGGGTTCCGTAGACAGCAACCCAGTGCTGGTCGACCCGGTTATGAGAGAATGTTTGCGTGATTCTCAGTCTGTGCAGGTGTCATAGGCTTCCTTGGCACCCAGAGCGTTTCGGTCACCGACCTTTCCAGACCACTTCTCATAGATGACTTTCTGGACCGTTTCGAGCTTCACTAGTTCAGTCGCCTTCGCAAAGGCACCCAGCATTGTGGTGTTGATGACAGGCAGCCCACCCACGAGTAGCCCGTTCTTCAGAGCAATACCAGTACCATCGTATGTGTAGATATGGCCAAGGGGCAGATCAATCTCATCTGGTTTCTTTGGAGTGTTGATTATGATCTTCCCATTCTCGACAAGACCCTCAGTGACATCAATCAGATCAAGTATCGAAGAATCAAGGACAGCAACAATGTCAGGAGTGTACACCTGGCTTCTAACATTGATCTCTTCATCTGCAATACGTGTGAATGCTTTGACCGGCGCACCTCTCCTTTCAGCACCAAAGTACGGAAACGCTTGTACGCCCTTATATCCATCAATAAATGCAGCCTTAGCTAGTAGTTCAGCGGAGGTGACGCCACCCTGTCCACCTCGACCATGCCAACGAATTTCAATCATCTTCATCTGGAAGGACTCCTGAGACCTGACCTTGTTGTCAAGCCTTGCGTGGCATCGGCCAAACATAACCTTTACGTTCCCACTACTTGTCTGGAACATGTGGTCAAAATGGATGAGTACATGAGAGCCAACAAAGAACTTTGGGATAAATTGGCAAAAATCCACCGTAAGTCAGAGTTCTATGATGTTGAAGGGTTCCTCAAGGGAAATCAGACACTAGACCCCATCGAGGTAGAGGAACTTCCAGACGTGTCTGGGAAGAAACTGCTTCACCTCATGTGTCACTTTGGAATGGACACCCTATCACTCGCGAGGATGGGTGCAGAGGCGACTGGTGTTGACTTTTCCTCCGAAGCTATTGACCTAGCAAACGAGTTGAGTAAGACAGCAAATGTAGACACCAAGTTCATCTGTTCCAACGTGTACGATCTTCCTCAGAACCTAGAGGACAAGTTTGACGTTGTCTTCACATCCGCTGGCGTGCTCATGTGGCTTCCCGATCTTAATGAGTGGGCCAAGATTATCGCGCATTTCCTCAAACCTGACGGGTTCTTCTACATTCGCGAATTTCATCCCTTTGGTTACGTCTTTGATGATGACGAAAACGTGACTGATTTACGAGTGAGGTATCCGTATTTTCAAGGTAAAGAACCATTGAGTTTCGAGGATGAAGGGTCATATGCATCTGAAGATGCCAAGACTGGAAAGATGCCTTCATTTGAGTGGAATCATCCAATCTCGAGAATAATCAATGTCCTGATTGATGTTGGGTTGTCAATCGATTTCTTCCACGAGTTCCCAATTACTACGTACAAGGCACTACCATTCATGATCACGAGAGAAAAGGGAAGGTGGGTCCTGCCTGACGATGAAGACAAGATACCACTCATGTTCTCACTGAAGGCCACAAAACGTGTCTGAACTAGATATCTTCACTGAGTGCCTTAACTACTCCATCTGCTGACTGTGCAGCTTGTTGGAGACCCACACCAGAACCAGCAGTATCTGTTCCAACTATATAGAGACCCTTGATGGGAGTCCGTGGTCCTGGTCTATCAAGATCTGTCTGACCAGGGATGAGTGCGGCTCTTGTAGCATAGGACATCTGCACATGCTCCATTTCCGCATATTCTAAGATGCCAGGATGATATTCCTCCAGACCATTCCCCTTCATGATCTCAATCATCTCATCCTTGCTCTTTCCGGGGATTGTCATCATAGCGATTGCGACAAGCTCCTTACCTTCAGGGGCACAACTTGGATCAAAGCTCGAGATGGAAACAATCCATCTGTTCGGGCTAGGGTGAACAAGTACTCTGTTCTTCCTGTCACCAATCACTATCTTATTGAGACCAAGCCAGAGTGTTATACCATGAGTCGGTTTCATGTTGCTCCAACGTTTGAAGAAATCCAGAACTTCGGTGTTTTCAGACTTGATTATATTAGGCATTGCCCAGAGAGGGATATTGCTCACTATACGATTGTGTTCCAATGTTTTTCCTGCCACTGAGCAACCAGTGACGACACCATCGTGTTCATGGATGTGCTCTACAGGAGAGTTTAGCACATAGTCGCCATTGATGGTTTCAATAACTCTCTTGATTAGCTCCTCCATCCCACTAATGACATACCCCTCATCATATTCTCCTGAACCCATGATTAATCTCTTGGCAGAACCAAGTTTGGATGATTCTTTGTCCGTGTCCTTGAGTGTTCTAAGCGCCTCATAGGCTGAAGCCTCTGTGATTGGAACACCAGCTGCCATGTAGATTGCGCTCTGCATCACATCGAGCATGACTTGGTTTGTTGCACCCTCTGATTGCATGAACTCCAGAAAAGAGATGTCTTTGTATTTCTGCATCTCTTCTAGCTTCATGGTCTTGATTTTCGCTCCGATACGGATCAATCCTAAACGGCCTCTCCAGCCAGTCAGGGGCCAGCGGAGGGTCTCTCCAATACTAGATGGGATTGTGCCGACTTTGTCATGGACACGAAACTGCCACCCCTCATGGAGCACGAACTTAGGAGGTGGTGATAAGTACGTTTTGAGGAATCTAACAAATGCACCTCGTGTGACACGTGTGATGACATGCAATCCTTGATCTACACGGTATCCATCAACCCAATAACTATGCCAGACTCCACCTAGACGTTCAGCCTTCTCAAGCACTAAAACACGTTTACCCTCAGCAGTCAGAGCCAGCGCGGTTAGAAGACCGCCTGCACCACCACCTGCAATAATCACATCATAGTTGGATGTATCAACTTGATCGAGGGTAATCTCTTGCATCGTTGAACTCGTCCTCGTTGATTATCCAGTGCTACTTAAGGATGTCCAATACTCAATGAGTGCCAACTAAAAATTGCATCTAATTAGATCTTGATATTGGGGTGTTCTGAGAATAACATGAGAGTTAATGTATCATCACGACAACTGTTATGTGCCATTTGAATCCATGAACCTCCAACGAATAACATGTGCTATATAGAAATGAGGCGACTCCACTTTGACTTCCGACGATGAAATTCTGAAAGAGGCAAGAAATGCACTTGAGGAAGGTAACAAAGAGCAAGGAGCAAAGCTACTTCTTGCCTATGCAAGTCGTCTGGCAACAAAGAAGGAGTATGAGCAAGCAGCAAAAATCTATGAAGAGAGCGCCGTTGTCTATCGAGACCTCTATGAAGCAGATGAGGCTTTCAAGGCATTCGATAGTGCTACCTTGATGCTGATTCGCTTACCCCAAGGACCAGAGGTCTTTCAAGAGATAGTACGACTGAACAAACATGCGGCAAAGATTGCTGAAGAAGCAGTAGATTACAAGAGAGCGGCGGATTTCTACTTTAGAGCCCAAGATTTTGTAGAAGCAGATGAAGAGAAGAATGAGCTTAACATCAAGGCTGCAGATGCTCTCGAGAACCTTGCCGATGCTAGGGAGGAGGAGGAAGATTACGCTGAAGCAGTCAGTCTTCTTAGGAAAGTCAGTCGTCTGTACTATACTGGTGGTGATGATGAGCTCGGTGAAAGAATCAATCATCGAGCTGCACGCCTTGCTCGTAAGTGGGCGGGTATAGCGAAAGAGAATGGAGACTACCTGTCCGCAGGCAATGCTCTTGCTGAAGCAGCACAAATTATGGACACTGGAGAATCAACTGAAGCTGCACGAATAATGATGGAGGCAGGGGAACTCTATGAGGCTGCAGAACTCTTTGAAAAAGCGGGTAACATCTACGATGCGGCCCAAGAGTCTTACAAGCTGCAGAGGTTGACATCAGCGAGAAATCAGGCAATGTCTAAGGCGGCTGAGGCATACCTGAAGACACAGGGAGCTCCAGAAGCTGTGGCTCCACTTCTTGTTAAGGGAGGAAACATGTTTCTTGAGATTGGTCGTCCAATGAAGGCTAAATGGGCATTCAAACGTGGAAACGAGCTGTTTGGAGAACTTGCAGAGAAGGCCAAGATCCAAAAAGATACAGAATCGGAAATGAAGTACTATAGATTCCAAGCGATGTGTCTAGAGAAGTGGGGAGCAGGAGACGAATCAGAGCAGTTATACAAACAAGTCATCGACCACTATCTTCAGGAAGCAACCAAGGAGGAGAAAGGCGGCAATAAAGAGCTGCAAGCAGTTTCTCTTGAAGAAGCATCAGAGGTCCTAAGTGAGTCTGGAAATGAAACAGAAGCAAAGGAACATTTAGAACGCGCATTGGAGCTTTATGTTGAACTAGCTGATGAGTCATCCACCTCAGGAGACCCCGAGAGTGGATCTAAACTATACAGTAAGGCAGCAGAATGTGCCATGAAACTTAGTGACAAGGAACGCTACGAGTCATTTCACTGGATGGCAAGTGAAAAGGCGGAGAATGCAGCGGAGTACTATCATGAACTTGGTGTTCCAGAACTAGCTACGATTTGGGTTCGTACAGCTGGAATGGAAGCACTGCTGACAAACTCATCAGAGATGATTGAGAAAGCCATTGATCTGCTTACAAAATCTGGAGAAGGCTTCAAGGAAGCGAATGAACTCAATGAAGCGTTCGAGGATTTCTTCACAGTGTTTGAAACACGCTTCATGCACTATCCAGAGAAACAACGTTCTGTAAAGGAAGCAATCAAACTGATGGATGAAATTGCGGTGGCCATCCATGATGAGGTCATGCTCGCAATCATGTCGTTGGTCCGTGCTCTTAACTCTGGGAATCACATTGGAGCACTACTTATTCTTCAAGAGAATGAAGAAGATTTGCTTGACAAAGAAAAGAGAATTCGAGCATTGATTGAGCAATCAAAGATTGTGCGTCCAGAAAAGTAGGGGCTTGACGGAAGACAGAAGTGTCATTTCTCTTCTGACTGAATATACATCAGACAGGTGATTTGAGTTGAGCACACATCACGATAATATTACGTTTGAAACCCAGGGAGATTGTGATATGATTGATATCACTGATACAGTTGAAGGTGCTGTGAACAAGAGCGGCCTGAAAACTGGAATTTGTACAGTATTCTGCACAGGTTCTACTGGATCAATTACGACCATCGAGTACGAGGATGGCCTTTTGCATGATTTTCCAGTGGCAATGGAAAGAATTGCACCAACAGATGCAGTCTATGAACATCATCTGAGATGGCGTGATGGTAATGGACATTCTCATGTAAGAGCATCTATACTTGGACCTAGCATCACTGTTCCCTTTGTAAATGGGAAGCTTACACTTGGCACGTGGCAGCAAATCACGTTCATTGATTTTGATAACAAGCCTAGAAGCAGAAGACTTGAAGTTATGCTCATCGGTGAGTAATCAAGGTAAGTCATGATCTTTCCGTAGATCCCAAGCAAGTTTCCTCATACTGGGACTCTGGGGAGTAGAGTCTCGGATTTTCAAGGCCAGATAATGAATTCTCAGGGCTCTACGCAGACGATGAATCTGAAAAGGAGCACTCCAATTAGGCGCGGGATTCCGATATCCAAAGGAGTCCATCAGATCTCTTATGGTGTCTAGTTCTTTTTTGACTTGGGTCTTGATGTCGTCAAGGTCTCGTTGTATTGTAAGTCCAAGTCTATCTGTCAATCAAGACAACTCTCCAACATCAATCATCCAAAAGTTGCCATATTACATGATGTAAGACCGGAGTATTACCAGTTTAGGACTTCTTTCGTCGTTTCAAAGGCGTTCTCCACATGATGGTTCCGCACACTGGGCATTCAGTATCGCGCGTAGGTGTCTTTGACTTGTAATGACAACCAGGACATCTCATGGTCCAAGTCATCTCTTGCTTAAACTTCCCTGAAGGATCTATGAAAGTGATATCCAAGTGGCTTGCAGTATTCAATACTGCAAAATCTGTAGAAACAAGTGTAACATTCTCACCTTCGTCTTTCAACATGAGTGCAAGGGCAATAAGTTCAATGTCAGTATCCGAGAGTACGGAACGGTCACCGGAAAGAGATGCAGCCTCACTAGTTTGTTGAATATGTGCTTCCTCAGGATTCACCACTCGCATTCTATCAAGTACTAGTAGAATTTCCGTTCGCAATTGACTTGGTCTATTTCGAACTTCTACCATAATGTTACTAGTTGTGACAACGGTTGCATTCGCCACCTTCATTGTCCATGTAGTGAACAGAACTCCTGCATCTACAACATAGACCTGTGACATTGGCGTCACCTACAGAGTTCTTGGAACCAAGCGTGTGTTAAGACGGTCATAGTAGTTGTCATACATTCGGATGAACCTAGTTTCAACCTTAGATTTCTTCATCCACACGGTCTCCAAGGGTTCCACATCCCATCTTCTCTGCCCGTCGATAATTGCTAAACCTGGTGCTCCAGGTTTGACCAATTCAAGTTCTAGTGTTGATCTATCAGGTATCACAATGGATTTCAGCTCAAACCTTGGAGGGCAAACAGGCACAAAGATTAGACCATTGACATTAGGAGCGAGGATAGATCCTCCTGCAGCAAGGGCATATGCTGATGACCCGACTGGAGTTGCGAGCATTGCCCCGTCAGCTCGACCATAGTCAACTTGAACGCCATCCAAGAATACCTGAAATGTGAGTAGTCGACCGGGAATTTTGGAAACAACATACACCTCATTCAGAGCCTCTTCGAACGTTCTCTCACCGACTCCAGAGTTGATGTTTATGTTGTGTTCGATGATACATTCACCTTCCAAGACTTTCTCGAGAGAGGTTATCGCAGACTCCGTGTCACTCTCTGTAAGAAATCCAACTGTGCCTTTATTGATACAGAATAGGGGAGTCTCTCGATTCTTCAGTGTCGACAAGGTGTAGAGAATTGTCCCATCCCCACCGATTGTCACAACGAAATCTACATCCATTTTCTCGATCAATGTGGGTTGAGCTTTCTTGTGGAGAACATTGCAGGACCCGGGGTCCACCTGCACATCTATATTGTGTGAAATAAGAAACTCCGCGATCTGATTGGCGATTTGCTCAATCTCAGGACGGTCAGGTCTACAAATTAGACCCACTGTCCTTTTGTCCGTGAGAATCTGAGGGTTCTCTTCAATCACACTGGAACACTCCCAAGCTTGGCCTTTATCTAGTCCCTTTTACAGTTATTGTAGGGGACAGAAAACAGCAGCGCCCCCAAATATATATAGATGAAACTAAAGGTGTGGACACACACAGGTCTGCAAGACTAAGTTGGTGAATTAGAGTGAGTATTAAGAAGTCTGAAGCCAAGAGCCTGAAGCCTGGTGGCTACTTCCTGATTGAAGGAGAACCATGCAGAGTCATATCAATTGAAAAGTCAAAGCCTGGAAAGCACGGCTCCGCCAAGGCAAACATAGTTGCCGTTGGCTTCTTTGACAATCGGAAACGAAATGTCATTATGCCTGCAGACCGGATGGTTGATGTCCCGCTCATTGACAAGACTAGTGCAACAGTCATAGCTGATATGGGCGAATCATACAGTGTCATGGACAGTGACACGTATGAAACCTATGAGGTTCCAAAGCCTGCTGATGAGGAGATTGCAGAGAAGATTGAACTGAATGTCGCAGTAGAAGTCTGGAACGTCATGGATATCAAGAGAATTGTAAGGGTCAAGACCTAGAACATTC
The DNA here is from genome assembly GCA_001940705.1 of Candidatus Thorarchaeota archaeon AB_25. GTDB lineage: Archaea > Asgardarchaeota > Thorarchaeia > Thorarchaeales > Thorarchaeaceae > SMTZ1-45. The sequence goes on along the minus strand of MEHG01000048.1, from coordinate 2,263 downwards.
TATCTTCACAAAGAAGGGATGTTCTACATGGGGTCAGCAGAAAGGATTGATGAAAACGACCTTACAATCATTGAGATGCTTAGCAAGAACGCACGAAGTTCTCTGAGAGAGATTGGATCTGTAGTGGACCTCAGTCCTAGTTCTATTAGAAACAGAATGGAACGTTTAGTCAATCTTGGCGTCATCAAGAAATACACTCTCGAATTGGATCAAAGGAAACTCGGATTTGAGGTTCAAGTTGTCGTTTTAATCACCTCCACACCTGGAGAGTCAGACAATCTATACAACAAGCTCTCCAAGTATAGTGAGATAACCAATCTTCTCAGAACATCAGGACCAGCCAACTTCATTTGTATGGTCCAAGTTCGGGACATCCCGCAGCTTGCGCAGTTCATCACAGGGGAACTTGAGAAACTAACAGGTGTAGAGAGGATAGAAACAATGTTCATTCTCCCTCAAAATGAATGATGGTGCGGAGGGCGAGATTCGAAGAGATTTGGAACAGTATCTAGCGTCTTTGTTGACTCCAATATACCATTAACAACATAGAGATTCCTACTATTGGTAGTATTGGTAGTTGGATTAGTGACCAGTCTGGTAGAGTGCCATAAATCCAATGACAGACCGTTACCCAAATTGGCAAGAGCGCAACCCCAATCGCCACACCGTATTTGGCTTGCATTTTTCTCATACTCACCACAATTTGGATTACAATATAGATGAGAGTCATCAATGCAAATGGAAGTGAGATATAGAGTGAAGGTGGTGCAACAATATATCCCCGACCCCAAAGATAGATCATGACACTTGGTTCATATCCTGGAGGCGGCGGAAGAATTAGAGGTGCATCATTATCTCGCAAGACAGCAAATGGTGAGAAAATAGCTACAAAACCAAGAAGAATAACAGCAACATATGTTCCAAGCAATCGTTTCAGTGCGTAGTAGTCGGCTGTATTAGATTCCTGCACGAATTAATCCCCCTGACTGAAATACTCCTCAAATAGATTTGAAAGTTGTCTTGCAAAATTAGATGGTGCGGAGGGCGAGATTCGAACTCGCGAACTCCTACGAGACAGGGATCTGAGCCCTGCGCCTTTAACCTGGCTTGGCAACCTCCGCATTCGAACTGGGATTCCTAGGAAGTGCCTTTTAACCATATCGAACTTATTCTAGAAGCGAACTCCGATTGGACACAATCTGCCCTCTCAATCGCCCCCAGTCACCAATATTCTCAGTAACTGCTTTACTTCTCATTGCTTCCTTGGTGGGTCCATCATACACAATCCGTCCCTCCTTTATCACCGCAACTGAGTCTGACCAGTTCTCAATGAAGAAACTGTTGTGAGTGGTGAAGAGGATACTAGCACCATCTTGTCTCAACTTCTGGATGATGTCAATCATGTTCGTGACCATCTTGAAATCGAGTCCTGAGAATGGCTCATCAAGAATCAAGATGCTGGGTCTCATTGAAATAATACCTGCAAGTGCCACCCGCTTTGCCTGTCCGTGACTCATCTGGTTCACTGGCCTATTCACGAATTTGGTCATACCAACTCTATCGAGGGCCCACTCGACTCTATCCTCAACCTCTTCCTTTGATAGTCCCAAGTTGCGAGGACCAAATGCGACATCCTCCCATACGGTAGGTGCGAAGAGCTGATCATCGGGATTCTGGAAGAGAAAACCAACATCCTGTCGTATCTCCCAGAGATTATTCTTTGTGAGTTTTCTGTCAAAGATGTAGATATCGCCAGAGTCAGGTTCAAGAAGTCCTAGAAGTAACTTGAACACTGTAGTCTTTCCAGACCCATTCAAACCTGCAAGAGCTTTCTGTTCTCCAATATGAAGTTGGAGTTTGATATCTTCCATCTTGAACTCATCATATCTGAAAAACACATGATCAATATCGATTGCACAGGTCATATCATGAGGACCTCCATAATAATAGACACTAGGTAAGGAAGACCTAGAATAAGGACAAGTAAAATGACAGGCAGAAGAGCATCTGAACGTCTAAATCCTGAGCCTGAAACCATTGTTCCTTTTCCAAATCCCCGAAGGCTCATTGCTTCATAGACTGTTGCACTTCTATCAAATGAACGACTAATAGTTGTTCCAACAAGGGAGCCCAACGACTTTATCCGTTCAAACCTTTTGCCACGATTATATCCACGCAAGTGTTGAGCTTCCTGCATGCGCTTTCTTTCAGTCATAAAGAGCGGTATATATCGAAGCATTATCAGAAGCGAACCCAGAATGGT
>MEHG01000047.1 GCA_001940705.1 Candidatus Thorarchaeota archaeon AB_25 | reverse complement strand
GATGTGCAGTGGATGACTGCTGGAAGTGGTATCATCCATCAAGAGATGCCAAATCGTTCAAATGGATCAATGATGGGTTTTCAATTATGGGCGAATCTTCCTAGTTCGGACAAGATGATGCATCCACGATACCAAGAAATCAAAGATTCAGAAATACCAGAAGTCATCACAGAGAGCGGTGCAAAAGTCAGAATCATCTGTGGTAAATTAGATGGAACCTGTGGACCAGTGAGTGAGATTGTCACTGACCCCGAGTACATGGATGTCATTGTCCCCCCTGGTAAGGAATTCACTCATTCTGTGAAGAATGAACACACTGTCTTTGCCTACGTCTTTGAAGGCGAGGGTTACTTTGATCAGGACAAAGAGAATCTCATCGAATCGGAGCATCTGGTGTTGTTTGAGGATGGAAATCAGATTATAGCAAAGACTGAGGACAAGCAACTACGGTTCTTGTTGGTTTCAGGCATGCCCATCGGAGAGCCAATTGCTTGGTATGGTCCCATTGTAATGAACAACCGAGAAGAGCTTGATGTTGCATTTCGTGAATATCGCGAAGGTAGTTTCATCAAGCATGATTAGGATGCTTCCTAAATCCCTGTCGTGATTTTTGAGAAGATATTCCTGCTTGAATTACCAATCTGAAGCTCAAACTCTCCTGGTTCAAGACGCCAGTCATGACTGTGGACATCATAGAACATTAGATCCTTTGCTTTTATCAGCACAGGAACTGACTTTCTCTCACCCGGGTTTAAAACAATTTTTTCAAATCCCACAAGTTCCTTCGGAGGTCTTTCGACTGAACTCTGTACATCATGTGAATAGACTTGAACGACTTCTGCTCCAGTGCGTTCACCAGTATTCTCAATTTCAAGATTGACCGTTATTGAGTCACTAGTCTTAGAGAGTACACTAGCATCTCCAAAGGCAAAGGTTGTATACCCTAGACCGAATCCAAAGGGGAACAATGGTGCTATTTCCTTTTCATCAAACCATCGATACCCAACGAAGATACCCTCTTCATAGTGGACTGCTTTTTCCTCATCACCTGGATAGTTTCTTGGAAGCCCAGAATGATGAGCAGGCGAATCAGCCAATTTCTGAGGGAACGTGATTGGCAGCTTTCCAGAGGGGGATACATCACCAAAGAGAATGTTTGCAATCGCTCTGCCGCTCTCCATTCCTGGAAACCATGCATCAAGAACTACAGGGACACTATCAATCCACTTGTCCATTGCAATCGGACTTCCAGCAATTAGAACGACTATTGTGTTTGGATTATCTTTTGCATTTGCATTAATGAGCTCAATCTGCTCCTCAGGAAGCTGTAGATTCGTTCGGTCATATGATTCAGAATCCATTCCCTTTGAGTGGTTTAATCCAGCAAAAATAATGGCAACATCTGCCTTCGAAGCATCTGATACAATCTCAACTTTTCCCTTGAGTTTCTCCTTCATCCCTTTTAGTGGTGTGATTTCATGTGGAGCAACTACTGCTGAGGACCCTCCTGATAACACTCTCCCAAACTTCTTCTTCAAGTTTGGACCTGTTAATGATACAGTTTTGAGACCTTCAAGGTTCAACGGAAGTAGATCCCCTTCATTCTTCAGAAGAACCATTCCTTCGACCGCAATTCTCTGAGCTAGAGCTTGATGCTCAGCCGTGTTTCGAGACCCTTGAGGCAACGCACTTGGTTCCTCAAAGACACCGGTCAGAAACATAACACGTAGGAGTCGAAATACAAGATCATCAAGAGTTTCCTCGGTGAACTTCGCATCCTCGAACGCTTTCATAAGTGCCTTCTGCTTGTACCGGATTGGCCAAGGCATCTCCAAGGAGAGACCACAATTTATGCAACCCTCAGCAGTTTCAATCGGACGAGTAGCGAACCAATCTGACATCACGAAACCCTTGAAACCCCATCTATCCATTAGGACTTCACGGATGAGATACTCATTCTCGCAACCAAACACACCATTGACTTTGTTGTAGCAACCCATGACTGACCAGGGATTAGCCTCTCTGACGATCTCTCGAAAAGCTCGAAGGTATATCTCATGCAAGGTCCGTTCATCTACTACTGAGTTGTTTGACCTTCTATCTATCTCTTGATTATTCGCGGCATAATGTTTAACGCAGGCTCCTACTCCCTTACTCTGAACTCCTTGTATAAGTGGGATTGCGAGCTCCTTGGTGAGATACGGATCCTCACTGAAGTACTCGAAGGTCCTACCATTAACAGGGGTTCGCGCAATGTTAACTCCAGGAGCTAACAACATATGTCGATTAACTGAACGAATCTCTTCAGCCATCGCAATCCCCATTGCTCTAGCGAGTTCTCGATTCCAACTAGCTGCAACGGATATTGTCGCCGGAAATCTCGTGCATTTTGTAAATCCGCTTGAATGGTATGCAACTCCCAAAGGACCATCCGTCACTCTGAATGATGGAATCCCAAGACGCTTGATGGGTTTTGTTGAGTAGATGCGACGGATTCCCGGACTTGTCAAAGTCTGGAATTTCTCTTTCAGGGTCATTCTTGAGAGAATCTCTCTTGCTCTTGCATCCTCAGTTGCTAATTGAATCTCGTCAGCCACGATTGGTATTTCCTCAGGAGGTTTGCTAAACATCCATGAATTTCGGATTATTTGTACTCTTCGGATATTTTTCAAAACCAGAATAGAATGTGGGAACAGTCATCAACTAGCTTTTAGGAAATAACGTGAAGTGATTATTGTCAACCATGGTTTACCGTACTAAACGAAGGGCATATATAGTCGGAAATTTGCGGCCCCGCCAGTGTACGACCCGAATTGAGGGACGCTATACCGTTTACATTCACGGTGAAGACTATGAGAGACCCAATTGGCTGGATGAGAGTCGAGTACAACAAACTCGTTGAACAGAATTTTGACTGGAAAATCAGGGAACTGCAGGGTCCTTCGACGCCCAGTGCGAAGATAGATGGCAAAGACGTAATCATGCTCTGCAGTAATAACTACCTCAACTTGAGTAATCATCCTAAGATGAAGGAGGCTGCTCTTGAAGCTATCACGAGTCATGGTGTCGGTTCAGGCTCAGTTCGGGCTATCGCAGGGACAATGGACTTACACCTTGAGCTAGAACGCAGACTCGCTAACTTCAAGGGTGCTGAGGCTTCACTTACTTACAGTGCTGGTTTCACAACAAACGAGGGCTTAATTCCTCAACTGGTTGACAAGGACGATGCAATCATTTCAGATGAATTGAACCATGGCAGCATTATTGACGGAGTCCGATTGACCAAGGCCAAACGTTTTGTGTACAAACACAATGACGTTGCAGACCTTGAAAGAGTCCTCATCGATGCTGAGAAAGAGAATCCCAAGAAGATGCTCCTTATCACAGATGGAGTTTTCAGCATGGATGGAGACATTGCACCACTTGATGGGATTGTCAAAGCTGCAAAACCACATGGTGCAATGATCTATGTGGATGATGCCCACGGTGAAGCAGTGCTTGGCAAAGGTGGTAGAGGTATCGTTTCACACTTCAACCTCACTCATCATGATGTTCATTTCGAGATGGGCACTTTCTCAAAAGCCTTCGGGGTCATGGGAGGTCATGTGTCAGGCAGTCGTGATATGGTGAACTATGCTCTGAACAAGAGCCGTTCTTGGCTTCTCAGCGCTTCACATCCGCCAGCTACAGCGGCTGCTTGCATCGCAGCTATTGATGTTCTTGAAAATGAAGAGGAACATGTTAAGACCCTGTGGGAGAACCGGGAGTATTTTGTCAAGGGGCTCCAACAAATGGGCTTTGATACTGGAAACAGTCAGACACCTATCATTCCAGCAATGACAGGAGAGAGCTCAAAGGCTGTAGCTCTCAGTGATGGTCTATACAATGAAGGCATCCTCGCGTTGCCGATCGTGTTCCCGATGGTGGCACGTGACAAGGCAAGGATTCGTAACATGATGAACTCCGGTCTGACCAAGAAGCAGCTAGACATTGCTCTAGCAGCTTACGAGAAGGTCGGGAAGCAAGTAGGAATCATCTAAGATTGAGATGTGGAGCATCTCCTGAGGGGATGCAACAAGTAGAAGTTATCGCAATAAGTTAAGAGAGTTGCATTGTAAACTCGAATCCTTTTAGCACCATCTTTAAATGAAGCTATACTTTGCCCTCTTCTCAAGTTAATAGGGGATGAAATAGAAGACATTGATTTAGCTTGTCTTTGAGGCTTAGACTTACGTATGTGATATTAATCCATTCGTTCCCTAACTCGCAGGAGGGTATCTACACGCCTAAAACAAGTAAGATTTTCTTTTTCGTGGCAGTAGTCACATGTGCATTGATTTTGTCAAGCATTTGTTTACTAGATTCTTCTAATGTTTTTGTTGTACATGATTCGAATCATACAGTTGATGCAGTTAGTGATCAAGATACAAAGTTCATTACCGATTCGAATATTCCACACGATCCAATCGTTATAGATGGTGATGCGAACTTCAGTGCGACTGCTGTAGCAGAGGGTTGGGCAGGTAATGGTTCAGCCCAAGCACCATATATTATTGAGAATCTGAATATCGATCTTAATGGAGAGAACACTAATTGTATCTCATTAAGTTCAACACATCTATATTTCATCATCAGGGAGTGTGTCCTTTCAGGTGCAACTGGATATGAAATATCGGGAATCAAGCTGATGAATGTGATAAATGGAGAAATAGCTAATAATACCTGTTCTGGTAATAATGATGGTATAACCCTTAAGTTCTCTAATGGAATCAATGTAACTGATAACAAATGTGACTACAACCTCTATTCAGGTATAGCCCTATTCTACTCTGATTCTAATCGCATCATCAATAACACATGTAATCACAATTCAGTATTGGGTATCACAATAATTAGTTCAGACTCCAACACCATATCCGATAACACCTGCGACAGCAACTCTGTCGGCTTTTCCACAGTATATTCAGCTAATAACATGATCATCAATTGCACATCCAAAAGTAACCAGTATGGAATCCAAGTTCTTTCCTCTGATTTCAATACCATAACTAACTGTTATTTGAGCGACAATATGTATGGAATCAGTCTTGAGTATCTTACTTCAGCAGTAATTGCCAATAATACATTGAGTAGTTGTGGTGTGTATCTTTACGAAATTCAAAATGGGGGACAAATGCTCAATATTACCGACAATACTGTGAATTCAAAGCCCTTGGTATTTATACAAGGACAGGTCAATGTAAGTGTGTCACTTGATGCTGGGCAGGTCATCATCTTTAACTGTTCGTCCATCACCATTCAAGATCAAACACTCAGTAGATGCACCATAGGTGTATTCGTCTATCAATCCACAAATGTGACAATAAGGAACATCATCTGTAGCAACAACCTCATTGGTATAGAGATATCATCATCCGCGAATAGCTCTATTACCAATAATATATGCCTTGAGAATAATCACGGTATTGTAATTGGCAACACCAATTACACCACAATTCGTGACAATACTTGTACCAATAATTCTGTGGGCATCAATGTGCATCACTCGACCAATGACTTGGTCAGTAACAATAATTGTGAACATGGCCAGATAGGCATCGGTGTTTTGAACTCTGTCAACATAATTGTGAAAGAAAACATCTGCAAATTCAGTTATGGTTTAAGCTATGGAATCTGGGGTTCTAATTCCAATAATATCAATCTAGTAGACAATATTCTTATCTACAACGTCTTAGGCATCCATCTTGAACAATGCGATTACAACGAAATAGAAAATAATGTCTGTACCCAGAATTTCATTGGCATATTTGTGGATGATTGCATGTATGACATTCTCAACAATAATACCGCTACTCATAATTTCTATGGCATTTTCCTTAGGGATATTTTATTCAACTACACGTTAGAGAGAAACACATGTAACGCGAATAACGTGGGTATTACTCTAGAATATTGTGGCCACATTTCTTTGTATAATAATGTCTGCAACAATAACTCTGTTGGAATCGATATTTTTTTCTCTCATCTAATTACCGTGGCTGACAATCATTTAACGAGCAACAATTACTGTATTCAAATTCGCGGTTGTCAGGATATCTCGATTATTGGCAACACGTGTATTGACTACCTCATGATGGGTATTCGCTTGGACTATTCCTGCTGCAATTTCGTATCATTCAATAATTGCACAGGAAGTCTCGGTCAGAGTGTTGGAATTAATCTACATTCTTCAACTTCCAACACAATTTCAAATAACACAAGCACATTCAATAATTATGGCATTCAACTCACACAATCTAACTCTAGTGATAATGTGATCATTTGGAATGTTTTTGCAGCCAATATCGAAAATGGCCATATTGATTCAACTGGGAATCTGATTCATCATAACTTCTGGTCTGATTATCAGGGAGATGATGATAATCAGGATGGAATTGGTGACACACCATACATCATTCCTGGTATAGCTGAAGCTCAAGATGAGTTTCCATTAATGGACGACCCCTATGGAACTAATACTTTGATTGAAAATGTGAATCAAATTCCCCTGATAATGGAATTGGCTATCATAATTATCGGGATTATATCTACTATAACAATCGTAATCCTAATACAAAAGCGAAGAAACCAGACTTAATCAACTGACAAAGGATTCAACTCTTAGCAAAACTCAATGGACTGATCAATCAACTGTAGAGATGAGTTGAGAAGACAAAGGAATCATGAACATCTCACAAGTAGCTAAGCCTTATCTTCAAAGAAATGCATATACTTCATCATGTCGGAGTTCCAGAAGGATGCGACCCTGCGGAGTGTTTTGCTCGATGCGGCAAAGTCGGGAGAGCGAATGAGATTCTACGGACCAGGAATGATGATCGTGGCTGAAGGACGAATCGCATTTGTTGGAGAGGATGTCGTAGGCATTAAGCATGGTGATACTCAGGACGCCGATGAGTTCGTCTGCATTGAGTGCATCATTAAAGTCCAGACTTTGGGTGAGTATCGTCACTACTGAGCAAGTCGAAGAGAGTAAGTTGGAGGGAAAGTTCAATTCACTTCAACCAGTGGGGATAGGATAGATACCATACATTAATAGAATGTATAGCATCATGATGAAAACTGCAATCATCGATATTGATTCTAGCGCATTAACACTCGAGTCGTCAGTTATTATGACCCGAAGGATGAACATCGAGGGAAATGCAAAGAAAAGTAAGACCACTGAAAAGAGGTCAATTGGAATCACTTGGGTAACTCCAGCTAATGTGGATGAAATCCCAGCAGCCACCAATGTGAATCCAAAGATTACGAAAAAGACCTGTACAATACCTCCAAATGCATTGGATAGTGCAACTTCCAACTGCTCTTTTCTGTGACTACTTGCAACAATGATATACTCGGGTGTTCCGCCAAATATGACAAGCAACAGGGCAGCATGGATAAAGGATAGGTGCAGTGTTTCTGTGGCGAAATGTGCGAATCCTGAGAGTGCTTCACCTCCAAGTAGTGCTCCAGCGGAGGCAGTAATCAGTAAGATTGCGAGTTGCTGTCTGGATAGAGGATGCTGTTGAATATGGCTCTCTACCTGAAGCTCAGGGTCTTCAGCGGCACTTCCATAATATTTCGTTATCCAATATAGATATGCAACAAAGACTCCAAGAAGTGCTCCTCCAAATACGAATAGCTCCCCAGCTTCAAGATGTCTTGGCAGTAATGGGTTCTCAATAGCAAACACGAACACCATCAACATTGAGAGGCCCACCGAGAGGCTGATAACAGCGCCCATACTGAGCAGTTCACTACCAACCCAGTTTATCGCGTCGGGAAGCCGATAGTTTCCATCTTCATCCTTCGGCAAGATTAGAGTATAGAAGGCAAATACAAGTGAATTCATGAAAATAGTGGCTAAGGCTAGGACCCAGGCTAGTTCATACTTGCCTCCAATCAATAGAAAGACAATTACGGAAAGCTCGGGGATGGTGCTAGCGAGACTTGCATAAATCCCGGAAACATAATCTGTCATCTTGTAATTGTGTGCAATACCCTCTACAGAAATGACGAATGCTTCACAGGCTCCACCAATTAACAATATTCCACCAATAAGCTCAGCAACAGCAAGGGGATATTCTCCTAGGTGTAGTCCAATAATATCCAGTAAGGAGAGTCCAATGATAATAACGAATCCAACCAGATATGCCAATTGCCAAATTTTGAGCTTCATCAGAGTGTCTCCGACTTTATTGGCACCAACAGACCCGCAATTAAACTTCTCCCCTGCGGATGAAGTTCATCTAGATGTCCTCAGCCAAGACTTTCCGAATCATTGTTGTTGCAGTTCGACCAATTACTGTAATCACAATCTGGACCAAGAAGGAAATGAAGAGGATTCCAACAGACAATGACATTCCAAAGAAACTAAGTGATGTAGCGGCTTGACCAGCAAGGAAGTAGTTCCATAGAAGGTAGTATCCATAGATACCCAATATCAGGATGAAACCAACAGCCAGCCCATAGATGATGACTACCATCTTCACACCAGGTCTATTGAGATCAACCTCACCAACGCCCTCAGCAATCACAATTCGACCGATTCGACGGTTGAACCTAACGAAGAAACTTATCGCACCTAGAAAGATGAAGAGAGTAATCATCGCTCCAACAAGTAACAGGAATATTGCTACGTCAGGTTCGATAACTGCAACATAGTCCCGGAGAATGTATGCTGTGGCAGAACCAAGTAGCATAATCGCCGAAACAATCTCTGCAACAAGAGTAATAGTTGCGGTTCCTCTGAACATAGATCCTACGTCAAGAAGTTCTTCATCAGACAGAATAGTTCCCTCCGATTGCGTGCACGTATAGTGAGTTGTGAGGCCTCATAAAGACTTGTTGTCTTGAGTGAGAAAGCTCAATAAGTAGCGAGTATGTGTCAGATTGGCGATGATACGATGGTCAATTACATTCATGATATTCCAGCAGGTCCGGATCCTCCAAGTGAGATCTACGTTATTGTCGAACTCACAAAAGCGAGTAAGAATAAGTATGAATATGATGCAAATCTAAATCTCTTCAAACTTGACCGGGTTCTCTACACTTTTGCTCCATTCGATTACGGATTCATCCCCCAGACGTTAGACCATGATGATGACCCACTAGATGTAATCCTTCTGATTAATGAGCCAACATTCACTTCATGTGTGGTTCATGCTAGACCAATTGGTATCATGGAGATGGATGACGCCGGAAAGATTGACGACAAGATAATCGCTGTACCCATGAAGGAACCATACTATAGAGACGTGAAGAGCATCCTCGACCTCCCGCGCAGTCAGATGGATGAGCTAAAACACTTCTATGCGACCTACAAGATTCAAGAGGGAGGTCACACAGAAATCAAAAAGTTCCGAGAATTGAAAGATGCATATCAGACAATACAGAGATGTATGAGTGATTACAAAACCGGAATCAAGACTTAATCCACACCAAAAGCGTCTAAAGTGTAATCAAAACTAGCGAAAACTCGAGTTGGTCATATGGTGGACAAATTGCCTTGTCGTGCAGTCGTCTTCGATTTTGATGGTACACTTGCTGATAGTATGCCGTTCCTGCAGAACATCGGTGTCGATATCATGATGAAGCACTTTGATATGTCAGAGGAAGATGCCTCAGAGAGGTATGTATCAACGACCGGGCTACCATATGAACATCAAATCAAGATGAACTTTCCAGATGACCCAAGAAACGAAGCTGCGATTGAAGAGTTTGAGCAGTTGAAGATTGAACGAATCTTTGAGCAAGACCTCTTTCCAGATGCCATACGCGTTGTCAAAGGTCTCAAGGAAATGGGTCTTGACATCTTTGTGTCTTCATCCACGTTTCAACCCACAATTGAAGAGTTCTTCAAGCGACGTGAAATTAAAGGACTTTTCAAGAGCATCGTGGGTTACAGACCTGGTTTTGAAAAGGGAATACATCACTTCAATTACATTCATGACGAATTCAATGTGAGTTTCTATGACATGGTGTTTGTAGGAGATTCCTTGAAAGATTATGAACGGGCACGGGGAATATGTGACTTCGTGGGATTAGTTGGGCTTTTCAGTGAACAGGATTTCAGAGAGGCCGGACATAGTGATCATGTCATTGCAAATCTATCTGAATTGTTAGATTTGTTAAGTTCATTGTAGGAAGGCGACAACAACTAATTACGTTTCAGCTTTCACAGCTGTAGCTGGACCTTGACCCCGAACCGTGTTCATCTTTTCTAAAATCTCACGGATATGTGGAACAAACGGTTCTGGAACTGTGACAACGTTTTCTGATGGCAGGTTCTCGAGGACATCTACTATTTTCTCAAGAGTATGCTTCTTCATCTGTCGACAGACAGCCCCTTCATACATAGGTATAATCGTCTTGTCTGGATGCCGTTTCTGTAACTGTTGAAGCATCCCCATTTCTGTAGCAATTATGAACACCTTGGCATCGGACTCAGCCACTGTTCGAGCCATCATCCCTGTAGACCCGACCATATCAGCTTGCTCTTGAATTTCAATCGGACACTCGGGATGAGCTATTGCCACAGATTCTGGATACTTTTCTTTCAGTTCAATCAACATGCTCAGGTCAAACATGTTATGTACGTAGCAATGGCCGGATTGATCAATATCGATGATTTCAACGGATGTATGGGTCCTTACATAGTCTGCAAGATTTGCATCAGGACCAAAAATAACTCGGTCAACACCAAGAGATTCCACAACCTCGACTGCACTTCCTGAAGTGCAAATCATATCAGCTTCCGATTTTGCCTCAGCAGTTGTGTTCACGTAGACAATGACCGGAACACCGGGATATTCCTTTTTCTTCTTCCGGATTTTCTCTGCATCAAGGTATCCAGCTAGTGGACAGAGTGCTTTAGGGTCGGGAATGTAAACAGGAACAGCGGGGGATAGCACGGCCGCCATCTCAGCCATGAATTTGACACCTGCAAAGATGATCATCTCGAAACCATTACTCTCAGCAGATTTTCGAGCGAGCTGGAGAGAGTCACCAACAAAGTCTGCAATCTCCTGAATCTCAATGATCTGATAATTATGAGCAAGAATGAGTGCTTTGCGCTCTTTCTTCAGTTTGAGGATTTTCTCTTGCAAGTCTTTGGTGTTACTCGCCATCGATTCCACCTTGTGTAAGCTCCACTGTTAGGGCTTTTAATCAAATTCCAAACGGCAACTGATGACATCCATCCAATGATGAGGCAACTTTTGCCAATCTGTCAGTGTCATTTAAGTGCAGTTTGTACTTCATTGAGGATTCGAGTAAAGAAAGAGGAGGACCACAAGACGAGAGTCGGTGTTGTTTCAGGAATGGAGGCAAGTATGCTAGAGGATGCTAGATACGTTGTCGATATTTTGAAGAAGAATGGCACTGAATTCGTAGTGGAAGACAAGTTATCTGAAACGTTGAAGGGAATTGATGGGGTCTCTCTTCGAAAAATGGATGTGGATGTTCTGACCATCATTGGCTCAGATAAGTTTCTTCTCAAGAAACTCTTGGAGCTAGGGCAGACAGAGATTCCTATACTACCCCTTGCGTCCAAGGGACAACCAGATTTTCTCTTTGAGATATCTGCAACCAATATCGATGGAATCATTGGAGACCTTCTCGAAAGTAATTGGAAGAAAGAGGAACATAGACGCTTGGTCGCAGAAATCTCTGGTAAGGAAACTCCACCACTATTGAATGACATTGGGATTTTTGCAAGGAGAAGCGCCACACTCATTAGATACTCGCTGCTTATCGATGATGAACACTTTTGGAAGGATGGTAGTGATGGCCTGATAGTTGCGACTCCAACAGGTAGCACAGCATACTCTCTAAGTGTTGGCGGACCAGTCATTCTAGCATCATCACCTGTCTTCTCAATCATCCCCGTGAATAGTGTTAATCCAGCACGGCGACCAATTGTGCTCTCAGATGACCTTAAGGTGGAAATCAAAGATCTGACTAGCTCTGTAGCTATTGAGGCTGTACTCGATGGTCAAATCAGAAGAAAGGTGGACAACCATCCTGTTAGGATTAGAAGGTCAGACACAAGTGCGATGTTTGTGAAGTTTTCAGAGGAACGAGTTGATGCGCTTCGTGGCAAGCTGTTGCGAAAGACTGAAACTGCTGAAGATGTCGCCCATGAACTACCACCTAGTGCGAAGCTAGTATTCAAAGTTCTCGAATATCAAGGACAGCTAAGCCAGAAGGAAATAATCGAAGAGACCATGCTACCTCCTCGCACGGTAAGATACGCGCTCTCTCTATTGATGAGTGAAGGGCTAATTACAAAGAAACTTTCCCTGAGAGATAGCCGGCAGGGTCTCTACCACGTTACCAACAAAGCCTAAGAAGGGCCCTTACACAGAAAGTCACGCGGAAATCATGTGATTACTATGACCACAAAGAAAGGAATTCCAAAGACCAAGAACAAGAAAATCAAGGAAGTCTTCAATCAAGCCACCTCTGATGTTGATAGGGTGAAGAAAGGAGAGAAGGTCCCAGATGAAAAGGGACCATTTAATGAGTCAAGGGAGTTCATTGCTTTTGAGGTTGCAAAAGCGACTGAGACCCCTGTTGAGGGTCTGACAAAGGCGGAGGCTGCAGACATTGTTCTAATGGAGATCTTCAGAGATGCTCGTGATGACCCAACTCCGGCTGATATCATTCAGTCAATGACTTTGTGTATGTATGGACTCATTCTTGGAAACTACAACAAGGAGGATTTCAGGTATCTCTATAGATACTCTTTAAGACATGCTAGAAATCAGAACCAAATTGAGAGTTGGCTACGTAAAGCGCTAGTGTTCTTGGCTGCTACAAAACACGAATCTGCGAACGATGTAATGTCTGAGGTCAGAATCTGGCTTCAATTCTTGGGAGCCCCAGTCTTTAGTCCTAGATTGTTTAGTGATGTAGGTGATAATTTCGATGTGGACATTAAATCAGTTCTTGATTCCGAAAATCTGAAACTCGTAGATGCTCTAACAAGACATCCACAGTATGTTAGAGAGGCTGTTGAAGGAAAGCCATTCATGGAGGTCATGGATGCTTGTAGGGAATGGACACCGGATGTGCTACTATCGGAGTTGCTCGAAGTAGCAAAGGAACGCGTCTATTCTGAAGCAGAGAACCTCGTTACCCAGGATATGTCTGTGAGTGATTCTATCGATGTAATGAAGAAACACTTCGAAAAAAATCAGTTTCAGAGCCACAAGAGTACAGTCTTACCAGTGCGTCTACAGCAGCTAAAGGAACCGCCACCAGGAGAAGCAATTGACCCAGTGATATTCGAGTTGATTCCACAGAAACTTAGAATGGGACTGCTTCCATCCGTCGCATACTCAAGCAAAACAAAGAGAATTGAAATCATCTTTCTCGGAGGACCAGGAATCGGAAGAAGTGGGATAATAATCAAGACAGATACTGGAGGAGTGTTACTTGATTTTGGTCTTTCAGTGGCTAACCACATGATTCCAGAATGGGTCCCTGAACTTGAAATGATTGACACGATACTTGTGAGTCACGCTCACTTAGACCACGTAGGAGGTCTTCCCGTTCTCTTCGACAAGTTCGATGGCAAGTGGTGCTCTGTTGGTCCAACAGGGGGTATCTCCAAAGTTTTACTCACAGATGCTATCAAAGTCGGAACCCCTCTTCCACCCAGAAGATACAACAAGTTGGATCGGATCTCTCGGTTCAATGAGGACAACATAAAGAAAGTCACAGACAACCATGTCCGTCTGGAGTACGGTAGAAGCAACGAAGTTGGACCAGGAATCGTGGTGACTCCAGTTGATGCGTGTCACATCCCTGGCAGTGCGGCATACTCCATTGACATTGAAGGCGTGAAGATTCTCTATACTGGTGATTTCAATATCGATGAATCTGTACTCTTCCCCGGAGCCAATATCCCTACTGACTCGGACTATGTCATCTTCGATGGCACATATTGGGGGCGAGAGGATTTCGATAGAAAGGAAGTCAGCGAAACAATAAGCGAGGTAGTAAGTAATTATGGACCAGTTATAATTCCAAGTTTTGCAGTTGGTCGTTCCCAAGAGATGCTCATGATTCTTGAAAACTTGGGATTGACCAAGAATCGAAATGTGATTGTAGCAGGCATGGCTGATCGTATAACAAATCTTGTAGGAGTTCAAGGACACTGGCAAAGCCTCAAGAAGAACAAAGTGCATCTCGACAAAGACGACATCTTGGTCGCTGGAGGGGGTATGATGGGTGGGGGTCTCGCGAGATACCATTTCGGCGAGCACCGCAACAACCCAAACGCTGCAGTGATTCTTTGTGGATACTTAGCACCTCGAACACCTGGATGGAACCTCCTACATGGATATGAGCCACACGAATGTAAGCTGGAATATGCTAGGCTTAGTGCACATTCTTCAGCAACCAATCTTCAAACATTCGTTAGCTCATGTACAGGAAAGAAAATCATGGTTCATACTCCCACAGAGAAAGCACCCAAGGGTATCATAGTTCCTGAATACAGGGAAAGAATCACAATCAAACCATGAACTTAAGCAACTACCTCTAGCACTCCATCGAGAACTAGTTTCGTGGCCACGAATTTCATTGCTGGAAGGCTGACATTGAGTTTCCGAACAACATCTTGTAACGGGAGTGTACCATCGCATAGGTCAACAAACTTTACCACGACATTCCCATAAGCCTTCTGAGTGTCCTCATCCACCATCCCCAGTTTCTTGAGGTGGCTTGTTGGACCAATCTCAACTTTAAAGTCAATCCAACCGAATTGATTCATTATCTGTAAGCAACCAAGAACTGTCTCACGTGGTAGGTCTAAACTTCGAACAAGTCCACCAATAGTATCATTGCTCTCGATTGCAGTCTTAACAGCGACTATCGCTTGACCCACATCTCGGTTCTCAAAGGGTAATGGTTTCCCGGCCTCTCGTGCACGAACTATGTAATCAAAGCTGATTGGCTTCAGGGGTATCTTGGTTAGCACATCGAAGACAGATGACTCGAAGACAGTTTTGTCACCACTCCATGTGTCCCAGATATCCTGGTATTTCTGCTCAATCTCAAACAAAAGCGATGTCAGAATACTTCTCTGTTCATCTTCCTCACTATCGTTTGTGGCAATGAGTGCAAGTACAAAGTGTTTGCTCTTCTCGACCATGACAAGATTTCCTTCATGCTCAATGGTTTCAAGGGCATCAGTTGTACTTGTGCCATCAGATGATTCGGCGTCAATTCCACCAAATGAGTCCAAGGCAGAAATCAGAGAAGCGACAGCGTTTGTGTCAATCTCGTCATCTGCATAACTGAGGTGGAATGCAACATCCGGCATTCCCTCCTTCTGGACAATGAGCAGGAGGTGGAGAATCTTAGTACGATCTGGCACTACCGTAGCTACTAGTTGTTCGGGTTGAGTGGTATCGGTTCTTGTTTCAGCTGCCTCCGCTATTGCAGCCGCTTCAGTGATTGAAGGAATTGGTGTTTCACTTATTGCCTCTATGCTGGTATCATCATATGGCACTGACTCGAAGCCACTCTCACGAGTTCCAGCAGGAGGTGTTGTCGCTTCAGGTCCTCCTGGTTGAGCAATCTCCTCAGTACCTCTTCTAACAGTGATCATCTCACTGATTGGTAGATCGGGAAGTTGGACCCCTACAGTCTTTGCAGATACTTCAAGCATTAATCGGATGAACTCTTCACGTCTTGATTTATCGGTAGCCACCATTGCAAAGGTCGGGGCACCCAATAGACGTTTGATCTTCTCAGCTTTCATCGACTCTGGCAGGTCCTGTTTGTTAGCGATAATGAATAGTGGAACTGCAGGAGCTTCCTTGCGAATGGTACGCAAAAGAGACTTGGTCTGCATAACGTTTCTGAAACTGGAATCAGTAATCAGGAAAATAACGTCGGTGCCAGAGAAATAGAAACTCCAGAGGTCTTGGAACACAGACTGTCCCGCAAAGTCCCACACAGTCACAAGGAATGTACCAAATTGTATCGTTTCAGACGAATCAACAGCGACATTAATTGTCGGCACGTAACCTCCAGGTGCCGGTTCCTTACCAAAGAGGAGTCTAAGAAGGGTGCTCTTACCTACACCACCACTTCCAACGAAGCTCACTTTAAATCTAGTGAAGATGAGCTCGCCTAAAATGTCATCCAGATTATCACGGATGTAGCCAATACTGTTTCCACGAAGGGCGGTAGAAACTCGAGCAGCCCCTTCACGAACGCGGTGTTGGATTACTCGGTCCTCGTCGCGCCCATCTGTTACAAGCAGAAGGAGCATATCACCATCCACGGACCCATGAAAGACCTTGTGTCTCTCGGCAACAAAGACGGG
>MEHG01000046.1 GCA_001940705.1 Candidatus Thorarchaeota archaeon AB_25 | reverse complement strand
ACACCTATCTCCATGAAAATCGTGGCAAATGCAAACATTGTGGATGACATCAAAGCTAGTATCAGCCCTTTCCATCCATGGGATTTTGGTTGTTCCACTATATCCTCAGTCGCTAGCTCTTTTGAGATGAGTATAATTCCTCCAATAGTAAGAATGATTCCTAAAACGGTACTTATTCTCAAGACCTCATCAAGAAACAGTAGAGCGAAGAGGTAGGTGATAATTGGAAACGTATTTGCGATGGGAAAGGCACGAGAAACCCCTATTCTTTCTTGGCTTATCAGATATGCAGCATCCCCAAAAGCTCCACCCAATAGTATAGAAATGGCAAGTGGAAATAGAGCCGATAATGGAAGTAGGAATTCATGTGACCGCCATGGAACTATTACCAATGATACCATGAGAAGTAATGACACCCACATTTTAACGGAGTTAGAAATGAGTGCACCAACACCCTCTGTCTGTCCTTTTATGAGCACATTCTGAATCGCAAAGAAAGCTGCGCTCAAAAGACCAACGAGTACTCCAAGAACTAGTTCTGACATGTGTGCCTGAACTCCGATGAGCAGCACTTGCAATCATCAATAAGAATATGCTCGTATGAATAAAGTTTGGAAATAAAGTTAATTTTTGTAACCAATATTGAAGAAACTCATGATTTGCGAACCAATAAATAGTGGTTTAGTAATAAAATGAACTTACTTAGGTAGTTTACTACCGAGGAGGAAATTGAATTGTCTGAAGAACGCGTGAGAGAAAGAGCCCCCATGGGTTATGGTGGGGCAAGTATCGCATTCATAGCTGTCTATGGTGCGATCAACGGAGCACTGGCTCTTGTACCCATCTTTCCATACTTTGGAGGTGGAGGCTTTATTCCACTGTCATTGATTTTCACAGCAATTGGTCCGCTTATACTTGGACCCGTTGGAGGAATCATTGCTGCCATTCTTGGTGGCTTTATTGGTATGTTCGTGAGTCCAGCTATGTTCCCGCTGGGTCTGTTAGATGTATTACTGACAGGTATACTCCCTGCTGTATTCGTAGCTCTTATGATAAATACCGATAATACAATTGATTGGATTCTTTCAATTCTAGCTGTGATCCTCACTGGCGTGATGTTCTTAGTATTTCCATACGTGTGGCCCGGCCTACCCGGTGAAACACCTGATACCATGTACTTCTTGTCAACCTTGGTCTTCTGGGTGCCATGGCTCATAGTCCTATTCACACCTCTTGGGAAGTCGTGGATCCCAGAATGGGCTAGAGGCGATGACGTAGTGAAGAGGTATATTGGCGTGTTTCTGGCAGTGTTTATGGGAATTGAAGTGTTTTACTTCTGGTGGGGAGCTCCCTACTGGTTCATCTTCAACTATCCCGTTGCGCTGGCCTTTGCTGCTAACCTGGGTTATACGTGGTGGTGGCCAATACTATGTATAATAACTACTGCCATTGCGATTCCAATTGTGGAGGCCCTTAAGAGAAGTGGACTTCCACGGATTCCAAGAGCAATCTGGTAGTATACATGACACTGGCTCGTCAGAGTCAGTGTTACTTCTCTTTTTTAATTCGATTACAGTATTGAAGCTACATTTCGATATTAGTTGCAATTCGTATTGGTTATATGTGAACAACCAAACAGATTTAACCTAGTTAACTAAGGTTCCTTTTTCGTAGCGTGGGTAGTATGACTGAGAATAGTATCGAGATCACTAATCTGACATTCACCTATGAGCGTGGTCCATTAGCACTTCAAGAGATTTCCTTAGAGGTCAAGAAAGGCGAGATTGTTGGAGTACTAGGTGCCAATGGGTCTGGAAAGACAACCCTCTGTTTTCATCTAAACGGTATCATCCCGACCGTTTATGCTGGTACTGAGAAAGGATCAATTACGATGTGTGGTTTGGATCCCTGGGACACTCCGATTATAGAGCTTTCACAGAAAGCAAGTATGGTACTTCAAGATCCTGAAACTCAGTTCACCACAACCGATGTGAGATCCGAACTTTATTTTGGACCTGCAAACTTGGGAGTAGAAAGAGAGGAGATAATCCGACGCAGTCAGTGGGCTGCAGGAGTTTGTGGTATCAGTGGTCTAGAAGAGAGAAAACCACAGGAACTCAGTGGTGGGCAAAAGCAGCGAGTTGCTTTGGCTGCTGGATTGACTATGCTTCCTGAAGTCCTTATTCTTGATGAACCTACAAGTCAGTTAGATCCAGTAGGCACTACTGAGGTTTTCGATGTTGTACATGAGCTTGCAAACTCTAAAGATATGACGATCATGATTACTAGTCACAAAACAGATGAAGTTGCTAGACTCGCTAGCAAAGTACTAGTTCTCAACGAGGGCAAAATGATTGCCTATGGAACACCAAGGGAAGTCTTCTCCCAGGCAGAGCTTCTCAATGATGTAGGAGTGAATCCTCCTGCAGCAGCATCGCTTGCAGTTGCTCTTGCAAAGAAAATACCTGGATTTGAAGCAAGGTATCAGAAGGCTGGCGGAATTCCTCTAACTGTTCAAGAGTGTTATGACTTATTAAAGGAACTTCTTGATGAAGGGTTTCTGAAAGTGGATTGGCACGAGCCTGATAAGCTTCTAAAAACTGAATCGACTCCAGTATTAGAACTTGAAAATGTTACTTTCACATACCCTGCTAGGATTCCTGTCACAGCGTTGAGAGATGTGTCTCTCACGATATCCAAGGGTGAGTTTGTTGCAATCATTGGCCAAAATGGAAGTGGCAAAACAACACTGGTCAAACATTTCTTGGGTCTTCTTGAAGCAACTGAAGGTAGTGTGATGGTTGATGGTGAAGATGTAAGGGAACTTACGATTGGGAGCATTGCAAAGAGCGTTTCACTTATCCTTCAAAATCCTGATTACCAATTGTTCTCTATCAGTGTTCAGAAAGAGTTAGAATTCGGTCTAAGGAATCTTGGACTTCCTGAAGATGAGATAGCGCAGAGGGTTGATGCTGCTCTAGCTGAGGTCGGTCTTGAAGAGGTTCGTGAGATATTTCCTTTCCGTCTTAGCTTTGGCGACCGTAGAAAGGTTGCTGCGGCTGCAGGGATCGCAATGGACCCCGAGGTGCTAATATTGGATGAACCAACAACAGCTCAAGATTATGTTGGGCGGCATGTTCTTTGTCAAATAGCATCGAGAATGCGTGATCAAGGAAAGACGATAATCATGATATCTCACGATATGGACTTGGTTGCCCAGTATGCTGATAGGCTCATTGTGATGGTTGACGGTCAAATTATCGCTGATGGCCCGAAGAGAAATGTCTTTGATATGCAAGAAGAGCTGGAACGGGCATTCCTGAAACCTCCCCAGATAACCAAGCTATCACAACTGCTACGTGACTATGGCATAAAAGAAAACCTAGTGACCGTTGAAGAGCTTCAAAACTGTTTCAAACCAGGAGGTGGCCGCTAGATGGCTTTCGAGTATGTTAAGAAAGATACACCCCTGGACAGGATGAACCCACTGGTTAAACTCCTGTATATGGCTCTCGCCCTGCTTTTGGTAGTGCAATGCACGCGTATTGACAATATTAGTATCCTACTAATCTGGATTCTAATAGCATCTGTATGGTGGATTGTTGGAAAGGTCGAGCTAAAAAGCCTGGGTTTTCTGATCAAGCTTCTAAGCTTCCTGTTTGTATTCTTGTTCATTGTTCAAGGGCTGACTTACAGATTCGGTGACCCAACCGTGATTCTGAAGCTCTTTGATTTTCCTTATGGTGGTGGGGCGGTTAACTACGGCGAACTCACAGTGGGAGGAGTCATGTTCGGGCTAGTCATCGCATTAAGGGTCATTGCAGTGGTCATGGTTATTCCCATCTTCACAATGACATCTCCTATGAATAAGATAAGTGGTGCTCTTACTAAAATGCGCGTACCTCAGAAAGTGATTTTTATGTTCATCACTGCTATGAGATTTGTACCACTTGTCCAAGAGAGCATGGCCAACATCATTGAAGCTCAGAAGATACGGGGATTTGATCTCGATTCTGCTAGTATCTACCAGAAACTACGAAGAGCGTATATTCCCATAATAACTCCTCTTCTACTACTAATGTTTCGGCGAGCAATGGATCTCGAGGTAGCAATAAACGCGCGTGCCTTCGGTGCTAAGAAGGAGCCAACATACATGGAGGATATCTCTTTCAAGGCTAGGGATTACATTGGAAGCCTAATCATAATCTTGGTGTTTTCGTTTTGTATGTATCTTCTATACTTCGAACCCACATTGATTACTTGGAATCTCCTTGTAATACTAGTGACCAGTATTGCTTCTGGTGTTGGTGGTGCTCTCTTTGCACTCGGAATCACAGATGTGATTGTGGGCATCAACTCCGCTCTTCTTGGTATCCCTGTTCTTGACGTCATTGGTGGATTCTTCAATCAGAACCTACTCACTGGGTACGGAGCCATTATTGCAGTCTCACTTATCGTCTACATTGTATATCGTTTGATAAGAAGGAGAACCCGGAAGAAAAAGAGGGTCAAAACATAGGAGCCTGTTTCATATGAAAGAAGTCCGCGAACTTCTCACTGCAGATATAGTTGATGATGGTGATAAGATTGGTGAAAATTCGAGATAATCTTGAAACCCTGCCTGCGAGTGGCATAGCCCTTCTCTTACACATAGGAGAAAATCAAGACATTTTGAGTCTAGGGATTGGGGAACCAGACTTTAAAACTCCCTCACACATTGTAGAAGCCGCAATTGAGTCTCTCAGGAGGGGAGAAACACACTATACACCTGACCCTGGAACAATCAAACTTAGAGAGGCAATAGTGAACAAGACTAAACGTGACAATGGATTTGACGTTAATCCTGAATCTGAAGTGATGGTCACCGCAGGAACTAGTCCCGG
The DNA here is from genome assembly GCA_001940705.1 of Candidatus Thorarchaeota archaeon AB_25. Classification (GTDB taxonomy): domain Archaea; phylum Asgardarchaeota; class Thorarchaeia; order Thorarchaeales; family Thorarchaeaceae; genus SMTZ1-45. The sequence goes on along the minus strand of MEHG01000046.1, from coordinate 12,048 downwards.
AGTGTTCGGAGCGATATTCGGATGCGTCAACAAGGGTGATGAAATCGTTATACCTACTCCTGCATACTTGGCCTATGAACCAATCATTCGCATCGCTGAGGCAAAACCAGTCACAGTTCCGGGTCCCGAAGAAGATAGTTTTGTGCCAACCGCTGATGAGATAGCAGAATCAATCACGCCAAAAACCAAAATGATCATCATTTGCTCACCCAATAATCCAACTGGTGGAGTTTGGAATAGAGAGAGTGTGAAGGCGGTTTCCGACCTTGCCGTCGACCATGACCTTCGGATCCTCTCAGATGAGCTCTATGAGAAGCTTGTCTATGATGATTTCAAGACCACAAGTCCCGCAGCACTCAGTGGAATGTTTGAGAGAACCATTACAATAAATGGACTATCAAAAAGTCACGCCATGACTGGATTCAGATTAGGATGGGTCATAGGCTCCCAAGAGATAATTGCAGGGTTTAAGAAAATCCATCAATACAGTTCGATATGTGCACCTTCTACCTCCCAAGCAGCCGGGGTTGCAGCATTGAACGGTCCCCAGGAATGTGTACAGGAGATGCTAGAAGAGTACAATCGACGCAGAACCCTATTAGTCAGTCGCATCAATAAAGAGGTTCCATTCATCAGTACTACAATGCCAAAGGGTAGTTTCTTTTTGATGGCCAATATTCAGGAGCTTGTAGAAACACATGAAGAGGATATGAGGAACTATTTCAAGACCGACGGTAAGGCATTCCTAGAACAGATTCCAGATTATTTGTTTCAAATTGAGGACCTCAATAGGTCTGGTTCACTAACAACCATGATGTATCTAGCATCCGCTGCAAAGGTCTTAACTGCTTCAGGTGCCTCCTTTGGTTCGGGGGGAGAGGGTTTCTTAAGGCTCTCCTACGCTCAGACCTATGAAAAGATAAATGAGGCCGTGGATAGGATTATTGCGGCTCTAGAACCCTGGACATGACCAGGGTTATCACTCAATTCCTCCGAGAAGTAAGGCCATGAGCGCCTTCTCAGTGTGCATCCTGTTCTCTGCCTGATCAAAGACAAAGGATTGTGGACCATCAATTACTTCGTTGGTGACCTCCTCTCCACGATGCGCTGGAAGACAATGCATGAAGATGCCATCATCCTTTGCCCAACTCATGACCTCAGTGTTGATCTGATAGGGCATGAACTCTGCTAGTTTCTTCTTCATGTCCTCCTCTGTTGCTCCGCGAGTCATACTTACAAACGTAATTCCCACCACAACATCTGCATCGGTGATTGCTTCCTTGAGGTTCTGAGTCATCGTAAAACTGCCACCAGTTTCCTTGTTGGTCTTTTCAATGAACTCCTTAGCACGTGGCCAAAACAGATGCTCATATTTTTTGGGAAGAGCATACATCATGTCCCATCCAAATATAGAGCTCACGATGCCCCACGAGTGAGCCATGTTCCAGACATCACCAACGTACCCAATTTTCAGATTCTTCAGGCGACCCATCTTCTCCCGAACATGCTGGATATCTGCAAGAAGCTGACAAGGATGAGACTCATTGGTCAAAGCATTGATGACTGGTCGGTCCATATACTTGGCAAAGTCATTCACGATTGCCTGTTCATGAGTACGAATGACTAATGCATCGGCATATCTGTCAATGGTCTTCGCAGTGTCCATTAGCGACTCTCCTCTGGAGATCTGCATCGTAGATGGGTCCATGTAGAAGGCTTGCAAGCCTAAGTGCGCTGCACCAGCTTGGAAAGAGAGTCTTGTTCTTGTTGAGTGCTTCTCAAATATCATAGCAACGGTTTTTCCCTGCAGATAAGCATGTGACTCTCCGTTTACACGTTTTTCTTTCAACTCATCGGAAAGATCTATGATTCTAAGTATCTCGTCTTGTGAATAGTCCATCAATGTGAGAAAGTCCCGGTTCTTGAATGACTTCATCCTATGTCACCCCAACTAGACTCTGAGAAGTTCCATCACAAGACAGCGGGGTCCACCGCCTCCCTTTCTCAGCTCATCGAGTTTGATTTCTAAGACCTTCACCCCTACATCCTCAAGTCGCTTCTTCACCATTGGGTTACCTTTGGCAAGAATCACCTTCTTTGCTTCTAGTGGGAGAACATTAGTTCCCATCTTCAGGACTTCCTCTCTCTCTACCTCAATCATGTCATATCCACGGTCTCTTAGTTCCCCGAGGAACCAATATGGTAGCCCCTCTGGATAGACCAAAGCCAAGTCCTTGTCAATTGGATTGAGGCACACGTCTGCATGCACATAGCCGCCATAATGCTCAAGGTAGGATGGTACGTCAATCACTATCGTTTCTATGTCCATGTGTTGAAGCAGGTTCTTCACCTGATCGATACCACTGTCATTGCACCTGATGCCTCGTCCAATAACCACGGTATTGCGATCAAGAGGAATGTAATTGCCACCCTCAAAGATACCTTGTCCTGTGACCATCATGAGGACTGGAATCTGCAGGTCCCACATCTTCTTGGCAAAGAGCTGTTCTTCTCCCCATCTCTGCGTTAAGGCCATCCTGCTGATTATAACACCCCATGGTGTCATGGTTGCTTGATCACGGCAAAAGTACTGCTTTGCACAGCGGGGATAAGCGTCCTCCAATATCTCAACTTCAACCCCATTTTCTTTGAAGAGATTAGCAAACTCATCCCACTCCTCACGAGAACGTTCGAGGTTCGGGCTACCATCCCAGAGCCAGAAAACTGGGTCTTCCTTGACTACATTAAGCTCCTCGCTTGGTCTGTGTAAGAGGATGCGCTTGAGCTTACTGAAGTTTGATGCTACACCAAAAGTGGAACTATCGTAGACTTTCTTCAGCTCTCCATCTTCAAAACTAACTAATGGTGGATGTTCAACATCGTACAAATCATTCCATCTGTTGTTGTTCATTCTTCCTCCCTCTCTTCATTTAGTACAGTCTGCAATCGCTTTGTCAAATCTATCGATTGCGTCATCTATCTGTTCTCGCGTTATTACGTAACTAGGAAGCCAACGAATCACGTTGTGTCCAGCAGCGAGTGTCCAGAGTTTGTACTTTCTCACGGTCTTTTCAACAACTGCATTTCTGAGGTATTGATTTCGTTCCTTCATCTCTTTGTTCTTGACAAACTCAACACCCGCCATCATTCCGATGCCACGAACATCACCGATTACCTCGTGTTTGTCCTTCAACTCTTCAAGACGCTTGATCATATATGCACCATCTTCAGCATTCTTCTTCAGAAATCCCTCATCTTCCAGATGCTTCAACAACCAAAGTGATGTCAAGGCCATCTTTGGCTCAGCTCCAAAGGTCTCTGAGTGGCGAGATGTTCCACTAAATAGTGGGTGTGGTCCAACTACAGCACCCATAGGATACCCTGCCCCAACAGCTTTGCCAATGGCGATGTAGTCTGGTGTGACATCAAAATTTTCAATTGCCCACCACTTACCTGTCCTACCCATTCCTGACTGGACTTCATCCGCTATAAAGTATCCTCCGAATTCTTTGGTGATTTCATAGATTGCCTTAACTGCCTTGGCTGGAGGAACATAGAAACCTCCCTCAGCACAGATGGATTCCATCACTGTGGCTGCTATATCGTCTCCTTCAAGACTGATTGCCTGACGAAGAGCTTCAGCACATTCCACATTGCAATCCTCAACAGTTTGTCCATAAGGACATCGATAACAGTACGGATAGAATACTCGTGTCACATCGACTCCCTGAGGAAAGCCTGCCTTATGCTTCGCATTGGAAGCTGTTAATGCCAATGCATACCCGGTTCTCCCGTGAAAAGAAGGTCTAAAACCAATGAATCTTCTTCTTCCAGTCTTGTCCATTGCTGACTTCATGCAGTTCTCTACAGCTCTGGCGCCAGATGTTGTCAATGAAGTCTGCTTGTCGAATTTTCCAGGTGTAATTTCAACAAGACGTTCTGCTAGACCAATCTGGGGGATCGAATCCCAGTTGTTAGACATAATCTCATGCACAGTATCTAAAACCGATGCTTCAAAATCAAGATAAGGTTTGTATCTCATACCAAGAGCACGGACTGCAACTCCAGATGCAAGATCGAGGTATTCATTCCCATCAATGTCATAGCAAAGTACACCTTCACCTTTGGTATGGTCTATGACATTGTAAACCTCACGATTCTGAGTAGCGATGGCCTGAAACTTGTTGGCTCGATCCAACCAGTATGTACTGTCTGACACATTCTTTGCAGTAATCTCCTTGATGCCCAGAGATTTGAGCAATTCCAAGTGTTTCTCTTCCACAATCTCACTTCCTAGGTTGATATACTCCTGCAGTCGAATCTCCCTGATATTTTTTCTGTCCAGAAAGTTTACTGATTTAGAAGTTCCAATCCGAAACTAAGAGAGTTGCGAGGCGATAAAATATAACCCAGTTTGATTCCTTTGCATACACTCTTCGAGAGTGCGGTTGATGCTTGGTAAAACCATGTCATCAAAACATAGGAGTCTGTTTCATGAAGAAAATCGCCGATCTTCTCAAAAAAGTCGTTGGTGAGAACAACGTAGTCACAGCGAAGGTAGATAGAGTGGCATATGCCAGAGATTTAACTCCCTACTACTCTCCTCCCGATTTGATAGTATTTCCAGAATCAAGAGATCATGTGATTGAAATTCTTAAGTTGGCATCAAAGGAAAGGATTCCTATAACTCCCCGTGGAGGTGGGGCTTCTTTCCAAGGATCATCTCTTCCTGTTCGTGGTGGCATCATTCTGGACCTTAGTAGAATGAACAAGATTCTAGAAATAAGTAAGGAAGACATGATTGCAATAGTCCAACCTGGAGTGAGATATGAAACATTTGAGCATGAGTTGAACAAGCATGGCTTGACCTTCCCTCATGATGTGGGAAGTCATGATGCTGCCACAATCGGAGGTATCCTAGCATCGGATTCGAATGGGCATCATGCATACAAGCATGGTCGTGTGAGTCCATGGGTTCAAGGAATGGAGGTCGTCCTTGTAGATGGCTCAACTCTGAAACTTGGCTCTAGGGCGCCCAGATATAATATAGGATACAATCTCTCAGCCTTAATCTCAGGTTCTATTGGGACTCTAGGAGTTATCACAGAGGCTATTCTTCGCCTCATTCCAAAGATGGACTATGACGCAACCATAGGTGCTTTCTTTCAAAATCTAGACGACTTGATGAAGGCATCTCATGCAATAACAATGTCCGGAGTTGATTGTGGTACACTTGAAGCCACTGATGGATACACTGTGAACACGATAAGTGATGTAATGAACCTTGGATTTCCCAGATGTGAAGGTAACTTTGTTGGTGATGTTCAGGCATTCAGTGAGGAAGAATTACAACTCAAGCTTGCTGTAATTAAGAAAATTCTAGAGGAACATAATGGAGAGAATGTAATCATTGCTAGAGACGATGAGACCACTAAGATTCTGTGGGCACCGCGAATGGAAATTGACATTGCCATCATGAAGGTTCATCCCGGTTACAGAGAGATTGGTTTTGCCGCTGCAGATCCCTGTGTACCTCTTTCTAAAATGGCAGATGCTATGAGGGAGATTGGTCGGATTATCCGCTCGAATGGTATACTCGCAGCTGTCTTCTGTCATACTGGAATTGGAATCATCCATCCAGCTGTGCTATTTAATCCAACGAATCGGGAACACTGGATTGGCGTCAAGAAAGCTGAGAAAGAGATCCTCGAATATGTTGAGAGCATAGGTGGAGTCATCACCGCAGAGCATGGTTTAGGATATGTCAAGAACATCTACGTGGAGCATGCAGTTGGACAACTGAAACTCAAGTTAGATCGAGAGATCAAACGTGTATTCGATCCAGACAATATTCTGAATCCCGGAAAAATGGGGCTTGACACAACTGAACGTGACACAGACGTACAGTTCATGTACGATGAGTATGTGACTGATAGCGAACTTTGGGGGGTTGAGAAATGAGTTTTGAGGAACACAAGCATATCATTCTTGAATGCGTCAGCTGTGGGTTATGTCAGTCGAATTGTCCTGTCTACAAGCAGACCAATCTGGAATCGAATAGCGCAAAGGGGAAGATGTCCATTCTCTATGCACTCCTTAGAGGATGGTTGGACTGGGATGAAGTAGCCGAAAGAATGTATGAATGCACTACTTGCCAGAATTGTCAAGCAACATGTCTCTCAGGATTGGATATCGCTACTGTCATTGAAGCTGCAAGAGAAGAGTTAGTGAAGCGAGGGTATGGTAATTCGATTTCGGAAGATTTGGCCAAGAATCTCCGTGAAACCCACAATCCCTTTGGAGAGAATCCAAAGAAACGAGAACGTTTCAAACAGCTTGCGGAGGCAGAGTAAGATGCTAGTATATTTTGCGGGATGCATGGCAACCTATCGATTACCTAGTATTGCAGAGGCAACAATCAAGATCCTCAAACACGCAGGTCTGGATTTTAAAATGCTTGGTGAGGATGAATGGTGTTGTGGCAGTGTAACTTTCAGAACTGGGTTTGTTGATGATGGTAAGGTAATGGCACGTCACAATGTAGATGCCCTGAAGGCTATGAGTGCCACACGAGTTGTCACTGCTTGCGCGGGTTGCTTCCGAACACTATCAATGGACTATCCTGAACTTCTCGGTGAAGAAATGCCCTTCGAAATCATTCATTTTCCAAGCCTTCTCAAGGAGTTGATAGAAGAAGGAAAGATTAAATTTCCAGAGGGCGAGAAGATTTCGGTCACCTATCATGACCCTTGCCATATCGGTCGACACATGGGAATATATGACGACCCAAGAGAGGCTCTTGAAGCCATACCCCAGGTGGACCGTCGAGAGATGCATAAGAGTCATGGAAACGCTTCATGCTGCGGGGCAGGAGGAGGAGTCAGATCAACCAATCGTGACCTTGCTCGTGGTGCCGCAGAAATACGTCTGAAAGAAGCAGAGGAGACTGGTGCTGAAGTTCTGACAACGGCATGCCCGTTCTGTACCTTTAACTTACGTGAGGGTGTGGAACGAAGTGGAAGTAAAATCGAAATGCTTGACTTCCCAGAGTTTGTGGCAAAGCTCTTGGATTTGTAGAGTGTTATGTTGTTAAGGGATATTTACCGTGACTCTTCACGGAATCTATCATTGCTTTGATGTTATCACTTGGACACGTGGGAGGGACATCGCATCCTGGCGCTAGTACGAACGCACCATCCACACCTCCTGAGTTCATGGCTTCGAGACTCGCTTTCTCCACCATCTCCGGAGTCCCGTTCATGAGAACACCTGCAGGATCTATATTCCCAACAAGCGCAGTATTTCCAATGACCTTACGAGCAGCAGACATATCCACCATCGAGTCGATGCTGATGCCATCGGCACCCGTGTTTGCCATATCTTCTATTATGGGCATGGTATTCCCACAGATATGGAACACTGCTTTTGCTCCCTTCTTATGTATCCAATCCACCAGTGCCTTGTCGAATGGCCAGAAGAATTCCCGATACATTCGAGGTGAGATGAGATCTGGCGAACCGGGGGATGACGAGAAATCAAGAACATCGATGCCTAATTCCAACACTGGTTCAACAGCTGCTTTGAACGAATCCATGCTGAACTTGAAAAGTTCTTCAACAAAATCAGTGTCTTCAATCATGCATTCCATTAGAAATTCGGTTTCAACAATCCTTGCAGCATTCGAAAGAGGCCCAGTAGTCATATACCAAACAGCACGCTTATCGCCCATCCCTTCTACTAGTTGCTTAGCATGCAGTGTTGAGGCCTGAATTGACTTGTCTTTTCGAGGATCAAGATCCTCAAGCTTGTCGAGCTCAGAAGGATCAGATATTGCTGGTTTCTGGAGTAGTGGAAAACCAATAGCTGGGAACTTCCATGTTGTGCCATAGTATGACGGAATAACTGTGGAACTCAGACTTGGTACTACGGCATCTGCTCCATATTCACTATCAAATTTTTGCCACGTTTCTGTCATCAATCCTGCGTTTTGGTAGGCTGCTGAGAGATCGATACCATAGCTACTAAACACCCATGCAGACGACACGATAGCAACAGGAACTCTTTCTGGTTTCTTCCCTGAGAGCGCTAAGAGAATGAGTTCCTTTGATGACTCCATTCACTGCACCCCCATCAGGCGAACTGCCAAATCTACAGCCTCTTTGGCATCTTGACCATAACCATCTGCTCCAATTCTCTTTGCGTATTCCTCTGAGACCGGTCCCCCACCAACCATGATTTTCGCTTTGATTCCCTCAGCCTTGGCCAAATCCACAACATCTTTCATTCCAATCATTGATGTCGTCATCAAGGCTGAAACACCGATTAAATCTGCATCATTGTCCTTTGCTGCTTTCACAAACTCAATTGCGGGCACGTCCTTACCGAGATCGATAATGTTGAATCCAGCAGCTTCCAACATTGTGGCAACCAGATTCTTTCCAATTGTGTGAATATCACCCGCGCATACCCCAATGATGACAGTCCCGCCTGCCTTCTTATCCATCTTTGCTAGGTACGGTCGGAGAATCTCCATAGCTGCCTCAAAGGCTTTTGCTGACATGAGAATCTCAGGCACGAAGTATTCCCCCTCTTGGTATAGAGTCCCTACTTCTGACATAGCTGGAGCGCAAATCTGGATGATAACGTCATACGCTTCCATCCCCGACTTCAGAAGTTCATTTACTAGATCTGGAACTAACTTCCTCTTTCCTTTGATTATCTCCGTCTTTAGCTGGGATGCTTTCGCCCCTTTGTTCAAAATAAACACCTCTGATTGAGAGTGAAGAGACTATCGACCTTTTATCTGGTTCGAAAAATGCTGGAGAAAAATCCATCTAATTTCATGTGTTTTATTAGCCAGCTCCCTGTTATTGCATCAAGGTTCTTGGCGATGAGTAAAACATCATACGACACAGTTGTTGAGGCGGTCCAATTCAAGGAAACAAATTGGATTCCTGTAATTCCAATAGTTGGACTATACTCCATGAACATCAGTGGTCTCTCGCCAAATGAGATTCTTCATGATTCTGAAAAGCAAGCAAAGTCTCAACTTGCCTGTCAGTCACGATTTAATTATGATGGCATTTTCAATGTAATGGACCTTAGTGTGGAAGCTCAGACTTTGGGTGCTGAAGTTGAGTTTCCTACGAACTCGTTTCCTTACCTGAAAAGTCATCCATTAGATCATCCTGAGAGATTTGATAAAATCCCCAGCCTAGAAGTGAAGTCGACTCGTCTATCAGTTTTCACAGACACCATCAATCGAATAGCTGAGAAGACCAAGAGAGAGTTGTACATTAGCAGCTACGTGATTGGTCCCTTCACACTTGCTGGTCATCTCCTGGGTATCGATGACCTCATGGAACTAACAGTTGAAGATGAGGAAACAACAGCATCACTCGTAGCACATTGCGCAAAGGTAGTAGAGCCTTATATTGAAGCACAAGTTGAGGCTGGCACAGATAATATCGTGATACTCGAACCCAGTGCTAGTAGTAGTTTGATCTCACCGAGGTTCTTCGAGATGTTCTCTTTTCAGAATGTCAAATCCTTGGTATCGCGAATCCATAACTTAGGTGTGGGTGCAACCCTCCATATTTGCGGAAAGACCTCAAGGATACTTGAGATGATGTGTGAGACCGGTGCTGATGTTCTTAGTATCGATTCCCCTGTCACAATCTCTAAAGCGATGAAGCTAATCGAAAAAAGAGCTTGTCTGATGGGAAATGTGGATACGACATTAATGATTGAAGGAACTTCGGAAGAGGTCGCTTTAGCCGCTGATGCTTGTATAGAGGTGGCTGGCAATAGTGGTGGTTTCATTTTAAGCACAAGTTGCGACATGCCTATCGAGGTGCCTGAGGTAAATCTGTTGTCACTGGTAGAATCCTCGTTGCATCGTCGCTCCTGAATGATAATGTTTTTTTCAGTTATAATTTCAAGTTGCAGCTGGCGACGATATTATATTCAAATCATGGACTCAGCAAATATTCGCTCTAGGGAGGTCAGTATCATGAATGATACCATGAAGATATTGGAACAGGCTTTAACTGATGCTAATTTTAGAAAACTCCTTGCTATACCCAACAGGAGAGTCCACAATTTTGTGGCTGAGGCAATTCAGTTATGCGAACCAATGAAGGTGTTCATCTGTAACGATTCAAAGATGGACACAGAGTACATCCGTAGGACTGCAATTGCCCGAGGTGAAGAGACCCCACTTGCTAATCCATATCACACCGTTCATTTCGACGGGTTTCATGACCAAGCCCGCGATAAGGAAAGCACCGTCTATCTTGTACCTGAGGGTGATAGTCTGGGTGAGCAACTCACACAAATGAACCGGGACAAGGGTCTTGAGATTGTGCAGAAACGTCTGAAGGGAAGTATGGACAACAAGAAAATGGTTGTCAGATTTTTCTGCTTGGGTCCCTTGGACTCACATTTCTCGGTGCCTGTAGTGCAGATAACTGACTCATTCTACGTTGCTCATAGTGAGGACCTACTCTACAGACGAGGTTATGATTACTTCAGGCGTCTCCCTGATGATAAAGAGATCTTCTGGATGCTGCATTCGTCTGGTAAGCTAATGCATTCTGTAAGTACTGACTGGAAGAAACGCGGAGTGATGATTGACTACAAAGACAACTCTGTCTATAGTATGAATACACAGTATGCTGGAAACACAATTGGATTGAAGAAACTCGCACTGAGACTGGCCATTCGTAAGGCGAACCGCGAGGGATGGCTAGCGGAGCACATGTTTCTGATGGCTGTTCATGGTCCTTCAGGTCGCAAGACATACTTCACTGGAGCATATCCATCTGGATGTGGAAAGACCAGCACGTCCATGGTCCGTGGAAACACCATCGTTGGAGATGACCTTGCATACCTTCGGATCATGGATGGTAAGGTCCGGGCAGTCAACGTTGAACGTGGAATCTTTGGAATCATTCGTTCAGTGACACAGAAAGATGATCCTGTGATTTGGGATCTTTTACATTCAAATCAACCCGCCATCTTCTCCAATGTCCTCATCACTGAAGACGAAGGTGTCCGATGGTTGGATGATGGTTCTGAACTTCCTGAAAGCGGCACCAATTTCTCTGGTGAGTGGTTCCCTGGAAAGGTCGACAGAAACGGTGAAGAGATTCCCTACGCCAACAAGAATGCACGCTATACCATTGGTCTAGAGGGTCTGGCTAATCTTGATCCTGCTCTTGAAGATCCACGTGGTGTTGAGGTCGGTGGAATTATCTATGGTGGTCGTGATAGAGACACGTGGGTCCCTGTCCAAGAGTCACTTGATTGGAATCATGGAGTCATCACAATGGGAGCTAGCCTGGAGTCTGAAACCACAGCTGCGACCCTCGGACCTAGTGGAGTCAGGAAGTTCCAGCCCTTTTCCAACCTCGATTTTATCTCAATCCCACTTGGGAAATATATTCAAAATCATCTGGACTTTGTCAAAACTGCTGACCAGGTTCCTCCGATATTCGCAGTCAATTATTTCCTAAGGGATGAGAATGACAACTTCATCACTGATAAACTGGATAAAACAGTCTGGCTGAAGTGGATGGAACTCCGAGCTCATGGTGAGGTTGGCGCCATTGAGACACCAACCGGCTACATTCCTTTCTATGAAGATCTGAAAGAACTGTTTCGGTGCCATCTTGACAAAGACTATACCTCTGAGGAGTATGATACTCAATTTACAGTTCGTGTGCCTGAGTTGTTGGAAAAAATCGGTCGAATTGAGAAGACGTACAGCAAAACTGTGAATGACACACCACTGTTGCTGTTTGATCTGCTTGATGAACAGCGTAGTCGACTCCTACAAGCTCAGAAAGAACTCGGTGACTGTATTTTACCTTCGTCTTTTGTCTGATTATTTGGGAGTTGGTCATTTTCAATCTGTACCTGCATTTCGACGAAAAAACATTTTTCTCCCATCTATCAAAATGCGCATTCAACCATTCTCTTAGAAATGTCCGTTTTCGTACATATCGCATTGAATCGTGTAAGAAATAGATACTAGTCATATTGCAG
>MEHG01000045.1 GCA_001940705.1 Candidatus Thorarchaeota archaeon AB_25 | reverse complement strand
GTATGTATGATTTAATACATCAAGGTCATTTCAATGTCACATTATGTTCATCTTTCTGAATGGACATATCAAGACATAAAATCACAATAATGTTAATGATAACAATCAAAATATACTATATGATGACTGAAATAATGCAAATAATTCGCTATATATGTCCAATCTGAAACACGGAGATATATAGAGTAAATAAGCTGAATACTAGTTTGTAGACTAGGACGGTGGACCTGAAGAATCTCAGATCATCGAACCTCAAAAATCCAAAAAAACGATCAAGTGACTGACATTCGACGAATCATCGGCATCATGAATTTTTCCACTCAGGACCCGGACCTGATTCAATAGGTGGAATAAGATGGGTCGAACCAGACTAACTCCCTCTTCAAGTTTCATTCAAGAACTTACATCAATGCCAGGAGGCGAGCTGATCGAGAAATGTGTTGCCTGTGGAGTATGTACAGCGAGCTGCGCTGTCGCATCTGGCTCACAATACAATCCAAGGCAGGTCATGCAGAAGATATTGGTCGGAGCGAGGGAAAGAGTTCTCGAAAGTGAACAACCCTGGCTCTGCAAGACATGTCATCTCTGTGAGGACACTTGCCAATATGGTGTGAAACTTGCTGATGTATTCAAGGTCGTGAGAAAGCTTGCTATCCGTGAGGGTATAGTTCCGATTGCCTTCCAACAAGCAGCTCAGACCATCCTGACCGATGGTTGGCTCATGAAAGAAGCTTACTCTGATTTTATTGCTGATGAGAGAAAGGAGTTAGGGCTGAGTTCTCGACTATCACAAAACAAGCGGTATACTAGAGATGTGAAGTCAAAGTATTTTGATACTGGAGGATAGTCTGTTGAAGGAATACGTACTGTTCAGAGGTTGCATTGCTCCGGTACGTCTTCCTACATATGAAGCTGCAACAATTCTAGTCCTTGAGAAACTTGGAATCAGTGTGGTTCCTCTAGACAATGCCAACTGTTGTGGTGCTCAATATATCGAGTCACTAAACGAGAATGCATTTCTTGCTCTGGGTGGTCGGATACTAGCGCTTGCTGAGAAAGAAGGCAAGGATATCCTTGCGATTTGTGGTGCTTGTGCGGGATCACTAAAACACACGAAGAAGCTCCTTGATCGAAGGAAGCGGGTTCGAACTGAAGTAAACTCGTTGCTATCAAAAGAGGGTCTCGAGTATACAAAGAAAGTGGAAGTGAAGCATCTTCTTGATGTCTTTGAACATGATATAGGGCCTGACACTATACGGTCTGCCATCACTAACCCATACGCTGGTATCCGGCTGGCTGCCCATTATGGTTGTCATGTGACACGCGCATTCGATGATATGAATAACACAGATGGCGAGATCCCCACAATAATTGATACAATAATCAGAGTTGCTGGTGGCCGACCAGTTGACTATTCTGGAAAGGGTCGGTGTTGTGGTGCCCCGCTACTTGCTATGGATGAAAAGTTAGCAGGGAAGGTTGGGTTGGAAAAGATACGGAATGTCAGAGAAGGAGGCGCAGATGGCATTGTCACTGCTTGCTCCTATTGTGATATTCAACTTGCGCAGGTTCAGTTTGGTGGTAGATTGGAGAAGTCTAGAGTTCCCGTGATGACACTGCCACAGTTTCTTGGTCCTGCTTTAGGCATCCTTGATGATGACTTGGGGATGCACATGAATCGAACAAGTCCTAGTCGGATACTAGAATCATTAACAGGTGTGAGGTAACAATGGAACAAACGGATAAGAAAGGCTACAGAGGCGATTTCCCTGTTCACGATGAAGACGTGAAAGCGAAATTCAAGTATGAAGTTGCCGATATGGTAGGAGGTGAAGGTCTCCTCCGGTGTCTGAAATGCGGTGCCTGTAGCGGAGGATGTCCTGTCGGTTCGGTGATAGACTATAGACCTAGGAAAGTCTTGGGAAATGTTCTACTCGGACTGAAGGATGAAGTACTATCAAGCGATCAAATCTGGCTCTGTGCCGCATGTTTCACTTGTGAGGAACGGTGCGTTCAGCAGGTGAACTTCACAGACGTTGTGACAGTTTTGCGAAATATGGCAAGTAGGGAAGGCAACGCAGCACCAGGTTATGTCAAGATGGCTGAGATGGTTATGAAGAATGGACGGGTGAGTACGAGAACCGGGCTTGTCGATAAGATGCGTGAACAACTTGGTTTGCCTCCGCTTCAAGACCCTGCTGTTGACCAATTAGTTGGGATCATGCAGGCTGCAGGTCTGACTGATGTGATAGATGCAAACAAGAAGAAGGAGGTTGAATCCGAATGAAGAAAGCAATGGCATGGGGGTGCCTTGTACCAACAAGACGGTCTCTGATAGGATATGAAGCAGCAACTAGGAAAGTCCTAGAACATCTGAATATAGAAACGGTTGATATACCCAATGAAACCTGTTGTGCTCCCTTCTGGATGCAGTCTCTCGACCTGACCACATCAATCGCAATGGCTGCTAGAAATCTGGCAAAAGCTGAAGAGATGGGTCTTGACCTCTTGACTCCGTGCAGTGGTTGTTTCCACTCTTACAAACGAGTCAACCATGTCCTAGAAACCTATCCTGAAATGCGTGAACGTGTGGATGATATTCTGCGTAGTGTTGGTCTGCACTACGAGGGCAAAGTGGATTCACGGCACATTGTTGATTTCTTATACACAGATATTGGTGCTGACGCGCTTCAACGCAAATCCACTAGAGACCTAAGTAATATCTCGATTGGTCTTCGATATGGATGCCACATGCTTAAACCTCACGAGCTGTTGAACATCGAATACTCTGAGAGACCCACATTTGCAGATGAACTCATTGAACAGTTTGGTGTGAATAGTGTGGAATATGCCGGTCGACACAGATGTTGTGGAGGTCTTCTGAGAGGAGTTCAGGATGATCTTGCAGATCGAATCCTGCACGAACGTCTCGTGGACGTGGACAATGCTGGAGTGGATGGAATTGTTACCGTCTGTTCACTATGTCATTTACAACACGATATGGGTCAAAGAACCATCAAACGAAAGTTCGGTATGGATGACCTTGAACTCCCAGTTCTACATTTTCCACAGCTTCTTGCCCTAGGTTTTGGGTATTCTCCAGAGGAACTTGGACTCGGCTTTCATACTATAAAGACAGACAAACTTGTTGCGAAAATAATGGGGGGTGGTCGTAAATGAGTGACACAGACTTACGGATTGGGGTATTTGTCTGTAACTGCGGACTAAACATTGCAGGAACAGTAGACTGCGAAGCGGTAGCTAAGTATGCTGCAGCATTACCCGATGTTACTCACTCAGTGGACCTGTTGTTTGCATGCTCTGATGACGGACAGGAGAACATCAAGGCAGCAATCAAAGAACACGGTCTCAATAGGGTAGTTGTTGCATCTTGCACACCTAGAACTCATGAACCCGTATTCCGATCATGTGTTGAAGAAGCTGGGCTGAACAGGTATCTATACGATCAGGTCAACCTTCGTGAACACGTGAGTTGGGTTCACATGGACGACCATGACCTTGCCACGATGAAAGCACAGGAACTTGTGGCTATGGCTGTTGAGCGGACAAGGTACCTCGAACCTCTCGAGAGAAAAGCAGTTGATGTAATCCAAAGTGCCGCTGTGATTGGAGCTGGAGTAGCTGGGATTTCTGCTGCACTAGACCTCGCCAATGCTGGCTTTGAAACTCACCTTATCGAGAGTCGTCCAACAATTGGTGGACAGATGGCTCTACTAGATAAAGTGTTCCCCCAAAATGATTGCGCGATCTGTATTCTTGGACCTATCATGTCCAAGGTGGGACAGCATCCTAAGATTAACCTCATGACTTACAGTGAGTTGGATGATGTTGAGGGATACGTCGGGAACTTCCGTCTCAAAATCAGAAAGAAGTCACCTTTCATTGATTGGGAGAAATGCAATGGATGTGGTGACTGTGAAGGAGTCTGTCCTGTCAGTGTCACCAGTAAGTATGAGTTTGGTATTGATACTAGAAGAGCGGCATACAGACCATTTCCACAGGCTGTTCCTAATAAGTATACAATAGACAAGAGAGGAACGTCGCCGTGTAGGATTGCGTGTCCTGCTCATGTGAATGTTCAAGCGTTCATCACTCTCCTCAAGGAGGAGCGGTTTGATGAGGCTCTTGAGATCTACCGCAAGAACTCACCATTCGCTGGTACATTAGGGCGCGTCTGTACAAATCCATGTCAAGTGGATTGTGAACGAGGAAAGTACGATGAAGCTCTAAGCATCAAGAACCTTCACAGATTTCTTGCTGACTATGAACGAGAAAACGGGGGCATCAATGTAGAGGCCATCGAACCTGATAAGAAGAAGAAGAAAAAATCAGTAGCAATTGTTGGTGCGGGGCCATCTGGTTTGGCATGTGCTTACGATCTCGTCAAGGAGGGCTACCCTGTGACTGTCTTCGAAGCAAGAAGGGAAGCCGGGGGTCTACTGCGATGGGGCATTCCTGAATACAGACTACCAAGAGATGTACTCCGTGATGAAGTGGATATTGTCAAGCAGCTTGGAGTGACACTCCAGACTGGAACAAAGATTGAATCAATCAAAGAACTCAAGGACCAAGGCTTCAAAGCAGTGTTCCTCGCTACTGGAGCTCCCGCTAGTCGCAAGATGAACGTACAAGGAGAGAATGCGAAGGGTGTACATCACGCCCTCAACTTCCTTGACCGAGTCAATAGCGGAAAGACTGTTACAATTGGAAAAAATGTGGCTGTAATTGGTGGTGGGAACGCCGCCATTGATGCAGCACGAACGGCCAAACGACTTGGAGCAAGTAGAGTCACAATTGTGTACAGACGGTCACGAGAAGAGATGCCTGCCATTGCGAGTGAAGTCGATGAGACTGAGCACGAAAGAACCAAGATAGAATTCCTTGCGACCCCTGTTGAGATTCTTGTTTCAGACAAGGCTGTTTCAGGGATAAAGTGCGTAAGGATGCGTCTGGGTGATCCCGATGATTCTGGTAGAAGGAGACCAGTTCCAATCCCTGATTCTGAGTTCAAGATGAAAGTTGATACAGTCATCATCGCAATTGGCCAAGAGGTCACTCCTGATTCTCTGATGGAGGGCCTAGAGCCAACTATGTGGGGCACACTTGAGGTTGATCCCGTCACTCTGCAGACCAATGTTAAGGGTGTTTTTGGAGGGGGCGATGTTGTCAGTGGTGGAGCCTCAGCTATTGAGGCTGTAGCCACAGGGAAAGAGGCTGCAAAGTCCATTCATCGTTATCTCATGGGCGAAAATCTTGTCGAGGGGAGGGAAGAGATCCTTATACCAATCGAGGATATAGAAGTCGATGAGGTTTCGATGAAGATAAGGTACGCTCCTGCCATGCGAACGCTGAGCATGGCAAGGAGAACGAGTACCTTTGACGAGGTCGAACTTGGGTTCAATAAGGCGACTGCCATAGCTGAAGCAGATCGGTGTTTGAGTTGCGGCGTCTGTTGTGAGTGCGAGAAGTGCGTTGAAGCCTGTAAGCTAGACGCTATTGACCATTCACTACAGGATGAGATTGTCGAGCTCAATGTGGGCACGATAATTGTTGCCACAGGATTCAAGGTCCATGACCCACTTGAAACTCGTGAGTTTGGATTTGGCACATTTGAAAATGTGATTACAAATGCTCAGCTCGAGAGACTTACCAATGCGGCAGGTCCGACCCAAGGAAAACCAAAGCGACCATCAGACCATACTATTCCAAAGCGGGTCGCGTTTGTACAATGCGTTGGGTCAAGGGACAGAAGGTTTAACCAAGACTATTGCTGTTACATTGGATGTGAGAACTCCCTGAAACAGGCTATCCAAATCAAAGAAAAGTACCCAGAAACCGAGATTATAATCTATGCTATGGACGTCAGGACCCATGGTCTTGGATATGAGGCTCTCTATCGTAGAGCTCGTGAGATGGGTGTTATTGTTGTCAAGGGACGACCCTCTGAGATTGAGGAGGACCCAGAAACTAAATCATTGATAGTGATGGCTGAGGACCTTTACACTGGTGTGCGTCTAGAAACCACAACTGATCTAGTAGTCCTTGCTACAGCACTTCTACCAAATGATGACATTGGAGAGCTTGCCCGGAAGCTAAAGGTCTCAACAGGTGAGTACGGTTATCTGATGGAGGCACATCCAAAGCTCCGTCCCGTTGACTCATTCCAAGATGGAGTGTTCTTAGCTGGAGCAGTCCTAGGACCCATGGACATACCTAAGGCTGTTGCTTATGGTAAGGGTGCAGCCGCTGGTGCTCAGGCTCTGATGGCTCCTGGCGTGTTCTATGTAGAACCCATCTATGCCGAGATTGACACAGAGCTCTGTTTCGATTGTGATCTCTGTGCAGACCTCTGTCCATATGGAGCAATCTCAGGAACTGGTGAAGAACGGCGGGTCATGTTCGAGCTTTGTCAAGGCTGCGGCACATGCGCTGCAGCTTGTCCGAAGAATGCCATCGATATGCGACATTATCGAAGACAACAGATCTTGCCGCAGGTTATAGCCGCGGCATCAGTGAAAGGAGAGTTGGTACAATGAAGCGAAAGAGGTTCGAACCAAGTATTGTTGCTTTTACCTGCAACTGGTGTTCCTACGGAGGTGCTGATTTGGCGGGTATTTCCCGTATCCAGCATCCACCGAATGCGAAAGTCATCCGACTCATGTGTTCGGGTCGTGTAGACCCATTAATGGTGATTGAGGCTTTCAAGAGTGGGGCTGATGGTGTGATGATCACGGGATGTCACATTGGTGATTGTCACTATGCAACTGGCAACCATCGAACAGAGGTTCGTTTTCAAGCCCTACAAATGGCGATGAAGACTATAGGCTTAGCCCCGGAACGACTCAAGCTCCTTTGGGCAAGTGCCTCGGAGGGGCAACAGTGGGCTGAAGGGATTACCGAGATGACTGAGACAATTCGACCTCTCGGACCTAACCCACTCAAAGTCGGAGGTGAAGTGAAGTGACAGTAGCAGGAGACAAAGTAGACTTTGGTTCAATGAAACCCTCTGAAACAGCATTGGTCATAGGAGGTGGAGTGGCCGGAATGCAGGCTGCACTCGATATAGCGGATCAGGGATTCCAAGTGGTCCTAGTTGAGAAGACACCCTCCATAGGTGGTGTCATGGCCATGTTGGACAAGACATTTCCGACTCTGGACTGTAGCGCATGTATCCTGACACCAAGACTGAGTGAGGTTTCTAGACATCCGAATATCAGCCTGCTGACCTACAGTGAGGTCACGGGAATAACCGGTGAGGCTGGAGACTTCAAGGTAAAGGTCCTCAAGAAAGCCCGAAAGGTCCTCGAGGACAAATGCTCGGGTTGTGGGGACTGCGTGCCTCATTGTCCTATCCAGGTAAAGAATGAGTTTGACCAAAACCTTGGCTATCGAAAGGCAATCTACATTGGATTTCCACAAAATACTCCACTGATCTACACAATCGACAGTGAGAACTGTATCAAGTGTGAGCTCTGTGTCAAATCCTGTGAGAGAGAAGCTATCGATCTCACAATGGAGGATGAGGAGATAGAGATCCCTGTAGGAGCTATTGTGATTGCTACTGGCTACGAGCTGTTTGATGTGTCAGTATATCACAGACTTGGCTATGGTCGATTCAAGAATGTCATCAATGCTCTAGAGTATGAGCGACTGATCAATGCTGCTGGTCCTACCGGTGGAAATCTCATGAGACTTAGTGATGGCAAGATTCCAAAATCTATCGGATTCGTCCAGTGTGTCGGAGCGCGAGATGTCAAGAAGAATGTACCTTACTGTAGTCGTGTCTGTTGCATGTACGGTATCAAAAATGCTGTCATGGCTAAAGAACTTCAACATGATAACGTCAAGAACGTGACTGTGTACTATGCCGACATCCGAGCATATGGGAAAGGCTTCGAGGAATTCTATAACATGTCCAAGGAACGCTTCGGAATCAAATTCATTCGCGGAAGGGTAGGTGAGGTGAATGAGGTCACAAAGACCAAGAACATCATTTTGTGGGCGGAGAATACAGAGACTGGAGAGTTCCTCAAGAACGAGCATGAATTGCTGGTCCTATGTCCCGGAATACTTCCTCCAAAGGGTCTGAAGGAGCTCGCTGATAAACTAGGTCTCGATGTGAGTGTGGATGGGTTCATTCCGATCCAGTACCCTGCAAGCAATCCAGTTGATACAGCTGTTCCAGGTGTCTATGTCGCTGGATGTGCTGAGTCTGCCAAAGACATACCTGACTCAGTGGCTGCAGGTAGTGCGGCCGCAATGAGGGCGAGTATAATACTTGCTAGAGGAGGTGAACCATGATGGGTAATGAGGACGAACCCAGAATTGGAGTGTTTGTGTGCCATTGTGGGCACAATATTGCTGGTACTGTGGATGTTGAGGCAGTGGCACGTGTAGCAAGACATTACCCAAATGTTGCTTATACAGTTGATCTGATGTTCACCTGTAGTGATGCTGGTCAGACTCACATTCGCGAGGCGATTGCCGAGCACAACCTCAACCGGGTGGTGGTAGCTAGTTGTTCTCCACGGATGCATGAACCTACATTCAGACGAGTTGTGGAAGAGGCTGGACTCAACAGGTACCTCTTCGAGCAGGTGAACCTCCGGGAACATTGTAGCTGGTGTCACGCACGCGAGCCCGAAAAGGCAACCATTAAGGCCGAGGACCTCGTACGAATGGCTGTAGCCAGAGCTGCACTACTTGAGCCCTTAGAGGTGAAGACAGTGGAAGTTACACCCCACACTTTAGTCGTGGGAGGTGGTGTCACTGGACTCAGAGCGGCAGTGGACATTGGCTCACGAGGATTCAAGGCGACCGTTGTTGAGAAGGAGTCCGAGCTTGGTGGTCATCTCCGTCATCTCTCTACAATGTACCCCAACAATGAGAAGGCAGAAGACGTTATTGATCGGATGCTTATCGCTGCAAGGGCAATTGCAGATATTGAGATCATGACCGACTCGGTCGTGGTCGATCTTGATGGTCACATCGGGAGCTTTGAAACCAAAATTAAGAACATGAAATCTGGAAAGACTGTCAAACGAACCTTCGGTGCTGTGATAATGGCGACAGGGTTTGAACCCTTTGAGCCCGAGGGTTACTATGAGTATGGTAACAATCCCAACATCATCACGCTTGCTGAGTACGAGAAGATGAAATCCACTGGTTCAGTTCTCAGAATAAGCGACGGCCGACCACCAAAGCAGGTCATGTTCATTGGATGTGTTGGGTCTCGAGAAGAGGGTAACAAAGGACATGAACATTGCTCACGCTACTGTTGTACAGCGATGACAAAAGCCGCATGTGATATCAAAGATGAAACAGAAGAAGTGATGGTGCTCTATGACGACCTCAGGACATTCGGAAGGGGTCACGAGGAGATCCATCGAGAGGCTAGGCAGAAGCATGTGATGTTCTCGAAGTTTGCTCACACAAAGAAACCAAAGGTTTGTCTGAAGGACGACAGGATAATTGTCAAGTGGAAGGACGTTCTCTCTGGAACTTATTGTGAGTTTGAGCCAGAAATGTTGGTCCTGACAACTGCTATGGTGCCCCCTGCAGGAACTGATGAGGTCGCAAAGCTATTCAGTCTGACTCGCTCAGGTGATGGGTTCTTCAATGAGGAACATATCAAACTGGCTCCTCTTACTACTCACACCGCAGGGATCATGATTGCAGGTGTGGCTCAATCTGCAAAGGATGCCACTGACAGTGCGACACAGGCAAGTGGAGCAGCTGCGAAAGCCACCTCTTTGATGGCTCGCAAGAATGTCGAGATTGAGTCAACTGTGTCATGGGTTGACGAAACTCTGTGTTCATCCTGTCATACCTGTGTCCAGGCTTGCCCCTATGGAGCGATTGAGATGGCTACAACAAAAGACCCACCTGTGGCATTCGTAACAGAGGCGAAGTGTCATGGTTGTGGGACTTGCGCAGCCGCGTGTCCAAGTAATGCAATAACAATGCGACACTCAACGGATGAACAAATCATAAGCATGGTGGAGGCGTTTCTCATACCCCCGCCGGTCGAAGGAGGTGGCGAGTAAATGAAAGAAACCGCAAACATGGATAAACTCGAGGCTGCTGAAGATGCATTTGGTGATGAGCGACTCCGATGGCTCATTGGCAAGGGAGATGTACTCATCCAAAAGGGTGAACTCACTCATGAACGACTGCAGGAATTGATGGAACAGACAGTCAGAGAGGAGATCGACAGGAGCCACATCATGAGGGAGATAAAGGATGGACCCGCCACAATCACAGAGATTGCAAAGGCAACCAAGATGGAGAAGGACTACATCCTTGAGAACCTTCTTGCTCTTATGAAGTGGAACATGGTTGAGATAGTCGGAGATGAGAGTCGAGAGTACATCTACGCCCGGAAGGAGATATAATCTCTCCTTCCATTTCCTTTCTTTGTGGACCGGCGCGTTTATTCATCGAATAACGGAAGTACCGGAGTGACCTTGAAGTTCACAAAACCCAACATTGGACTGAGTGCCTTGTGAATGAACTTCACATCATCAACCTCAACAACAGCTACTCCTCGACTTGAAGCAACGCAAAAGTGTGCAGCAAAAACTGTCTTTATCTCCTTTGGCTGTTTAAAATTCTCGATGGCTTTGATTGATTCTTTTCGGTACTTCGGTTTCATTTCCCATTCAATTAGATACTTCACTATTTTTCACCTCCTCTCTACTTCACGCGAATAGGAAACTAGAAGGACTACTAGTACAATTTATGATTTTACAGAATGAGCATAAGCTACCTTTCAAGTTTGAAATCCGCAAGTCTTTTCATTTCACTATGCCTGCTCCAGATATGTGAAGTATTATGTCCAGCTTCAGTATCTCTGAGTATCACAACACTTCTGAAATCTATCAAAAGCTCGACCATTTGATGACCCTACCAATCTATGGAATCAAAGAAGATGCAATGAGTGAATACCTTCAGTACTTCAATGAGAAATGTAAGAAGTCTAAGGAGATGATTACTGAAGCAAAGAAGTTCATCCCCGGAGGAGTTCAACACAATCTTGCTTTCAACTATCCATTTCCAATAGTTATCGATAGGGCAGATGGAGCCTATCTTTGGGATGCTGATGGCAATCAATACATTGACTTCCTGCAATCTGGAGGTGCCATCATACTTGGGAATAACTATCAACCTGTTAAAGACAAGGTTATTCAGCTCATTGAAGAGAGAGCACCAATAACTGGTCTGTTCTCCGAATTTGAACTGAAACTTGCCAAAGAGATCAATAGACACATGCCATCGATAGAGATGTTCCGAATGTTAGGTAGTGGAACTGAATCCGTCATGGCTGCGATTCGTGTTGCACGTTTAGCGACTGGAAAGAAGAAGATCATCAAGATGGGAGGTGCTTATCATGGGTGGAGTGATCAGTTGGTTTATGGACTGCACATACCAGGTACTGGAAGTTACGAAGCCCATGGAATTCCCGGTGGTTGCAGAAAGCACACGCATGAAGTCTATCCAAATGATATTAGAGCCCTACGAAAGAAGCTATCGTGGAACCGACTTCGAGGAGGAACAGCAGCAGTCATCGTCGAACCAATCGGTCCAGAATCCGGAACCAGACCTGTTGACAATAACCACAATAAGCAGATACGTGAGCTATGTGATGAATTTGATGCCTTGCTTATTTTTGATGAGGTTGTCACCTTTGGAAGAATAGGTCTCTCAGGAGCTCAAGGGTACTTCAATATCACTCCAGACCTCACAACCTTTGGGAAAATTGTGGCAGGTGGCTATCCTTCAGCTGGAGGTGTTGGTGGTCGACGCGATCTTATGGAACATATCGCAGCAGGTATAGAAGGCGGTAAGAAAAGAGCTTATGTCGGTGGTACACTAGCAGCGAATCCATTAAGTTCCGCAGCCGGTTATTATTCCATTCAGGAAATTGAACATACTAATGCCTGCGAGAAAGCAGGTCAA
The DNA here is from genome assembly GCA_001940705.1 of Candidatus Thorarchaeota archaeon AB_25. Taxonomy (GTDB): domain Archaea; phylum Asgardarchaeota; class Thorarchaeia; order Thorarchaeales; family Thorarchaeaceae; genus SMTZ1-45. The sequence continues at coordinate 5,138 of MEHG01000045.1, read as the reverse complement.
ACTGCAGACAGATTGAACAAAGGTCTGGAAGATATCATTGATGATCTCAACCTACCCTTTGTTGCGTATAATCAAGGGGCCATCTGTCACCTGGAGACCTCAGGCACAATGTTTGTAAAAATCATAAAGAACCCTCTCAAAATCAAAGAAATTCTAAAAGAGATTAATGATAGACAACATTTCATGGAGGAGATGGGTGCAGCTTACATGGCGGAGGGTCTTGTCACTCTTGCTGGGTCTCGAATGTACACTAGCATGGCTGATGATGATTCAATCATTGATGATGCACTAAATCGATTTGAACGCGTGTTCAAGAACGTAGAGCGACCTACTACTCCAGGATCCCCCTGAGAAGAACATCTGTCATCTGAGCTTGTGTACCCCATCTCTTAGAATTACCTTTGCCAACGAACCAGTTGAACATGATATTCGCAAAAATGGTTCCAAGGAGCGAACGAACAAGCACAGGTATGGGAATATCTCGAATCTCTGATTGCATCTCATAGATCTGCTTGATGAAGTTGGAATCAGTGGGGAAGTTTGTCTTGATGGCCCTTTCAACATGTTTTCCATTCATTTCCACGATTTCAACAAAGAAAAGGTTGAGTAGTCCAGGTTCGCTCTGAAGTTCTTTGTCAAGTCGTTTCACTGCATTGGTCAGCAGCTCCTCTGCAGTCTCTCCTTGAATGCTATCAAGTATAGCGAGAATCCTGAACATGGGATGCCTTTCTATGAAGACAGCTTCAAAGATCTGTTCCTTATTGTCAAAATGATTGTAGATTGAGGCCGCCTTGATACCCGCATGTTCGGCAATCTCTCGCATTGAGCTGCCTGAGAATCCCCTTTCAACAAACAATTGATACGCGGATTCGAGAATCTGTGTCTTCGTAGAGTCTTCACTGGCCATAGTATAACAACCTATATATCAACTAACAAATGTTAGTTGACTAACGATTGTTAGTCATTTAACTCCTGTGGTGAAGCTATTGCTGAATCTTGTTCCCGAGGACTTTTGGCTTCCGGGTGTGCATTGGATAATTGAAGTAATCCTGCTTATCTTCCTGATTCTATTTCTGTGGATATGTGTCTGTGTCAGGTCGATTCGATACTTTTGGAAATTCCCAATGCCTGCTAAGATGGGAAATGCAATTGCAGCTGGTCCATATAGATCAAGAGTGCAACCACCTTCGATGATAGTTGAAGCCTTAGACATCCGGCCAGGGATGGAGATTGTTGAACTGGGGTGTGGATCAGGATTCTATACTATTGCAGTAGCAAAAGCAATACAACCAGCAGGACTAGTTTTTGCAGTAGACATCCAACAAGGGATGCTTGACAAACTGAAAGTGAGAATGGACCAGGAAGGTGTTGAGAACATAATCCCAGTTCTTGCTGATGCAGAGGGTCACATTCCATTGGATGATGGTGTTGCCGATGCAGTCTTTTCAATCACGGTTCTTCCAGAGATTCCTGATCCACAAAAGGCATTGCTTCAGGTGAAACGAATCCTGAAGGATGATGGAATATTTGTGAACGCTGAATTCTTGCTTGATCCAGACTTTCCACTCAGAAGGACGGTGGTGAAATGGGCGAGGCAGGCTGGTTTTACATTGAATAGGCAGGTTGGTAATCCTCTTCGTCATGTGTTAGTTTTTACGAAAGATGAGTGAACCTTCGCATTGACCATTGTCATGCGAGAAAGATTAAGGCACTAATCGATAGAACGTAACCGAGAGTTCCGCCTATCAAGATGCCGCGGGTTATGCTTTGGTCTAAATTATCCTTCAAGTAAGAAGCTAAGCCGAAAGCGATGGTTATGCAGACGATTGGCATTACAATTACTCCCATAAATACCTCCCACAAGGCAAGGATTGTTAGATCACCATATATCGATATGACATAGAAGTTAGTCAGTAGAATAAGAGCCAGGTTGAAACTTCCTAGTTTTAGTGGATACTCCCAAATTCCTCCTTTGAGATTGCCATATGCCCAGATAGTTAGGGCAAAGATGAACACAGCAATTTCAGCGATAGGAATTCTTCCAGACGTCCACAGAATGTCAAACGAGAGTGCAACCACAATAAGCACCATTTGAAAAACATCATCGAACCGTTCTTCACGACTTCTATCTCTCATATCTGGATACAACTCCATCTGGGTTTGAAACACTTCCGCCTACAATAAATTATCGAGTAGACTCGCTGACCTCTCAAGCGTTGTCGCTTACGAACTCATGAGCCCAAGTTAGAGCTCTTTCAACAATGGGTATTTCTTCTAGTGTGCGGAAGACAATCTTTCCCTCTTCCTTCGCTCGGTTGTATTCTAAGAGGGCTCCTTTGGACTCAGCTAACAAGAATAAGGCATCGCAGTGATCGACCCAAGGTGCGTGCCAGTTCATGTAATCCACCCAGTCCATTTCGATCTTGAGGTCTCTTGCGAGGATATCTGGCAAATGAGTGAGATGAGGGATGTAGGGGAAGTGTCCTTTCTTCCATATCCTGAGACCGGCCTCCATAGCTTTTCTGACATTCTCCTCTATCTCTTCCAAGGTCGAACCTGTATATGGGCCTGCGACATAAATCTTCATACTCTTCAAACACAATCACCCAGAGGATTCTGATGAACACTCCCGCTCTATATATTACAATACGGTACTCATCTCTCATATCACATTGATTTCTAATACGGGCCAACTACTTGTTCCATCAAGAGCATCAAAATCGGTCTTGATTTGTTGATTGTCGTTGATATCTGTAGCTCTAATCTTTAGAATGACTTCACCTACACTGGAAAAACTCACATTGATCTCCCAGAATACCCATACGTTATCTGCATCCATTTGCTGAATTATCGTCGCATTATTCCATGTTGAACCGTCATCTATTGTATATTCTACTAATTTTACCCGAGTACCTCCAAATGCACAACCTCCAATTCTTAGATTTTGACTCACATCTATGGAGGTAGACCTGTCAGGGAAGAATATCTTTGAATCAATATCCATGGGTGGTGAAGTGTCCCATCCGCGATCCTCCCAATAATCCTCTAAGGGTCTATCAATTACTTCAATCTCTGTTACCCAAGCAGGTTGTTTTATACCATAATACCCCGGGTTTAAGATTCGTAGCGGGAATCCTTGTACAGGAGGGATTTCTACGTCGTTCATGTACAATGCTCCAAGTACCCCATTATTTTCTAGTTGTTCCAGAGTATGTGATGCATAATACCCATCGGCAGCTAAGTACTTGACTCCAGTTGCACTCTCTGAGAGACCTAAGGTTTCTAATAGATCGAACAAATTGAAACCCTTCCACACAGCAGTAGCCACTAATTTTCCGTATATGGAATTTCCAATACACTCGATGGTAAGGGGAAGCTCAGTCAGATTCAATGATTGCAACTCTATCAAAGAATAACTCACTGGAGTATCAATCAGCCCATGTATTTCAAGTCGATAGGTGTCCCGGTTGATATTAGGAACTGCTCCAATTCGCGTTACAAAATAATCCTCGTTGCTAGTGATAAAATCTGGAAACTCTGAAGGCACCTCGCTTGGTGTCATTGACCATGGGTTTATGCCAATATATAAGACAACTACAACTATTGCGATTAGAGCTCCCGACATAATTTTCTGATTTTTATTCATTATAATGCAGAAATAGAATAGAAATTTGATTGTATTAACTTATGGAAATAACGCATTCTCCCGAATAAGAGAGAAATCCTTTCGGGGAAAAAGCCACGGTACACAAGTTCTTAAGGGAACATCCACAGCGAGAATGTGCAGGTACACTAAGCACGAGGCGCTTTCAAGACGTGGCCCGGTGAGGGGTCGATATGATTACACACATGCCCACTGAAGAACACCCTGGTTTTTTTTGACCTGTTAATCGCATATGCGAGAGAATATACAATGAGCTATGAAGAACGTGAGCCTATTGAGGCTACAGTGGCTGAGTTAAAGCCAAGAATGAAGAACGTTACAATCACCTTCAAGGTGGTTGCTAAGGGTGAGGAACGTGAAGTTTCCTCAAGAAGTGATGGAGCGACTCATCGTGTTGCTGATGTAACAGTTGGGGACTCTACTGGTTGTGTTCAAGTACCTTTGTGGGACTCCTCTATTGATGACATGGAAACTGGTACAACCTACACCCTAAAGAACGGTTATACAGGGTTGTTCCGCGGAAACCTCCGACTCAACATTGGTAAATATGGAGAGGTCGCTGAGGCTGAGGAAGCAATTGAAGAGGTCAATGAAGAAGTTGACATGAGTGCCGAAGAGCACGAAGATGATCGTCGTCGACGAAGCTATGGCGGCGGTGGTGGCGGCTATGGCGGCGGCAGAGGTCGTGGCGGTGGCGGCTATGGCGGCGGTGGCGGAAGCTACGGTGGCGGTAGAGATCGTCGTGGTGGCAGTGGCGGCGGTTATGGCGGCGGCGGTGGCCGCGACAGACGTCGTAGATACTAGTTAACAACAAACCTATCAAAATCTATACGGACTCTTGTTTTTTTGAGTCCGTGTATCTCTCTTTTTCATCTTTGAAAAGTCATGTATAAGAATCAAAACCCACTGTACACAAGTTCATAAGGAAATATCCGAAGCGAGAATGTGCAGGTACACTAAGCACGAGTCGCCTTCTAGAAGTGGTCTGGTGAGGGGTCAACACGATTACACACACATACCCACTGAAGCATACCCTGGTTTTGTTTGACCTGTTAATTGCACAAGCGAGAGAATATACAATGAGCTATGAAGAACGTGAGCCTATTGAGGCTACAGTGGCTGAGTTAAAGCCAAGAATGAAGAACGTTACAATCACCTTCAAGGTGGTTGCTATTGGTGAAGCGCGTGAGGTCACGTCCCGAAGCGATGGGGCTACTCACCGCGTTGCAGACGCAACAGTTGGTGATTCAACTGCTGTTGTCCAAGTACCTTTGTGGGACTCCTCTATTGATGACATGAAAGCAGGTACAACCTACACCCTGAAGAACGGCTACACAGGACTATTCCGTGGTAACCTACGACTTAACATCGGCAAATATGGAGAGGTCGCTGAGGCCGAGGAAGCAATCGAAGAAGTCAATGAAGAAGTTGATATGAGTGCCGAAGAGCACGAAGACGATCGTCGTCGTCGATA
>MEHG01000044.1 GCA_001940705.1 Candidatus Thorarchaeota archaeon AB_25 | reverse complement strand
TGTACCATACTTGGCCAGACCTGTGACCTCATCATGTCCAAACACACGAGCCATAATCACATCACAATATCTACTAAGAACCAGAGCAGTATCTCCGATAGTTTCTCCTCTTCCAAGTTGAGTACCACTTGGCTGTAGAAAGAGAGCGTGACCTCCTAGTTGAGTCATTCCGACTTCAAAGGACACTCTTGTCCTAGTAGACGACTTCATGAAAATCATGGCTAATGATTTGCCTTTCAGAAGCTCGTGTGGTTCACCTCGTTTCTGCTTTTGCTTCAAATCATGTGCTGTGTCCAAGACTTGTCTTAGTTCGAATCTTTCAAAATCTGCAAGATCGACGAAGTTTCTACCTTTCAGGCTCAATTGTTACACCTCAGGGCTTTCTATCGCGCCATCATGGGTGAGTCGTATAAAAAACTGCCCACTTGCTCATTTCTCAGCTATAAGCCTCTCAGCAAACCACTCTGGGTCAAAACGCTTGAGGTCCTCATAGTTCTGTCCCACTCCGACATAAACAACAGGTCTTCCTGTCACAAATGCAACAGAGAGAGCTGCTCCGCCAGAGGGATCTGCATCGACTTTGGTAAGAATCGCACCATCGATACCTATCGCTTTGTGGAACTCCTTGGCTTGTGATAGGGCATCATTGCCAGCAAGAGCGTCTCCAACGAAGATTTTCAGGTCCGGTTCCGCTATACGTACAATCTTCTTCATCTCCTCAAGGAGATTTTTGTTGCTCTGCATCCTTCCAGCTGAGTCAATCAAGACAATATCGATGTGTCGGGCTTTAGCATGAGCAACTGCATCATATGCAATTGCTGCAGCATCAGAACCGTAATCCTGTTTTATTACCCGTATCTCTAATCTCTCAGCATGTTTCTCAAGTTGCTCAATACTTCCAGCACGAAAAGTGTCACCTGCTGCGATCACCACGGAAAAACCATTCTTCTTGAAGATATATGCCAACTTTGCTAAGGTTGTAGTTTTGCCTGTACCATTGACTCCTACAAATAGAATCGTTGTCACATCGCCCTTCTCTCTCTTCTCTTTTGCGTACTCTATTAGGTCAATTGGATGCTCAGGAGTGATAACTTCAAGGATTGACTCATGTATTGATGACTTGAAAACACGACTGATATTCTCGAGTCTTCCTGCTCTCGTTCCAAGAATCTTTTTCTTTGTCAACTCACATATATGCTCTGCAACTTCGACTGCCACATCATTCTGGATTAGTATCATTTGAAGTTCCCAGACAGCATCTGCAAGATTCTTTTCATTTAGCTCCTTTGTTGTGGATTTAGTGATGGCTGTATCAAGAGCTCCCCTGAGCTTCTCGAACAATAAGCTACTCCTCCTCAACGGGGGGTTTTGCACCCTGAATCTGTGCAGCTAATTGCTGAAACTGTGAGTTGAGAACAGAAGCACGTGCTATCAGTTTCTGATACTCTTGAGTAAGCGTTTCGTACTGTTGCTCCAAACTAGTCACAGCTTCAGTTACTGCAGCTTTTGCATCTGCAACAGTCTGTTCTATACGAATTCCACTTCCAAGTCCACGTGTCACCTTGTCTGGATTCACGATTTTTGCTTGAACAAAGATGCTACCTCCAACGTTCATTAGCATCTCTTCCCCATCCTTCTTGTTCTCTATCTCTTCCAGGACCAAGAGGCCTGAGCGATAATTTGTGATGTACACCTGGATTATTTCTATTCGCTGTTGTAGAAGATTGAGATTAGAATCGGTCATCTGTTGTTCTGTGTATATCTTCTGCAGCAGTTTCTGCTGGTCTTCGGTCATCAGAACTCGGTCTCCAATCCCAGTACTTTTCGTAAATCTAAATCAGTGACTTCTTCAGGTTTGATCTCTTTAATCTCAGTAATGCTGATTTCCTTACGTTTCACCCTGTGTCTACTACCTAGCTCAGAGAGAATCTTCTCCCTGATATGAGCTTCTTTCTCACCAAGCAGCTCCCGACTGAAGGTAAATGTTCTCTTTTTCTTCGTGTATGCACCTGATGCACGCCATATTTTCGAACTCATTCAAGTTACACCTCATCTATACGAATCCCAAGACCTGACTTATGTGTGCAAGCTCGACACCTGTGGTATCTGTTCCTGCAATCATACTATCAATATTTGCTAATACACCCAGACTAGCGTACGGACTTCCTCTGTTTACTGTACCGACCTCTACGTGTACTTTTAACAGCTGTGCTAGGAGTTCGATTTCACCACTTGTTGCCATTGGGTGTACGATTGCCCCCTGATTTGTCGCTATTGCACTTGCACCTACAATTGGAAGCTTTGCCAAACTACCAGGTACAACCTCTACCCCTAATGTGTCTGATATCTTCTGTCTTGCCTTGAAACCAAAGTCTGGATGACACATAGCACCATTATCGTTAGCGATGATAATGTTGCCAAGTGCAGTCATCTTATCGTCTAACCAGTCTACTGTGATGTCTGAAGCACTCTTGAGCTGTGCAAACTCATCATCAGTTGTAGTGTATGGTATAAGAATCCCATTAGATGTGGCTACAGAAACAAGTCCAACAGCATCCAGAGTTGCCACAGTTGATTGAACCAAAGGCAGATTGAAGGTTCTCTCTATGTTGTCTAGTCCCTTCTCTGACATGTTAGAGCTGACAAATACAAAACTATCTGTGGCGATTCCATAGGCTCCAACGTTCGAATCGCCCTCGAAGTTCGTTCGGGCGATCAATCTGGACTATCCCTCCGCAAGGTAGACGCGCACAAGATTATCTGAATTCTTGGTCGCTCGGATTCTCACCCTTCTTGGAGGCTTTTGAATACCTCTTGCCCAGATTCGTTCATTAACTTCTGGCTGGATAAGTAGTTCCTCGGGTTTCATATGCCTCTCTACAAACTCCCGGAGAACTCTGACTGCTCTATTAGATCTACGAAGTCTGCTTCCTGTCCAGTATGCTTTCCTCAGTGGCACAGTGTAGATTCGCTCGTCTATGATCTCTTCTTCCTCTTCAGGCTCTTCTTCTACTGCAGGTGCCTCAACTTCCTCAGCGTCAGCGGGTGCCTCTTCAACTTCTTCGATCTCTTCGGTTTCCTCAATCTCCTCGATTTCAGGCTCCTTTTTAGAGACCTCGGCCTTTGCTTCTTTCTTCTTCTTCTTTGACATCTATGCCCACCTGACTATGGCTTTAGCTTGGTCTGACGCCAGTTACGCTGCGAAGGTGTTCTTCTCAACTTTCCGCCAGTCTTGACAATGACCCATGTAGGTACTGAGGAGTTACTTCTCATTGCTTTAGCCATCCTCAGCTTCTTTGCTAGTGGTTTGTTTCGTGCCATTTTGTTCACCTTTAGCAGCTATTCATCTGAATGATATTTTCCGTTCGCGTTCCTTTCCCTGAAGTTGTTGCAGGAGTCCTTTTAGCTGCTCATCCGTCACCTGTGCTTTAAGCCTCCCTGAGGTCGCCAGTTGGATGAGTTGCAACTCTATCTGTTCGGCGAACTGGGGTTTGACAATTCTGATGTTTGTTAGTCGAGCGCGCGCCTCAGGAGTGAGGATCTGCCGCAGCAAAGCCTCCTTCTGTGCTTGAGCTTCAGCAATCTGCTGCTCATTGGCCTGCTCTCTGAGTGCTTGCTCCCGAAGTTGTGCCTCTTTTCTCTGGCGGATAGCTTCGAGTTCATCATCACTCATTGTGCCTTGTCACCCGGCTTAATACTTCTCCAGTTCTGGGATTGCCTGTGAGAGTTCTTTCTTGAGAGTTGATGATAGTTTATCCATGTATGACCTACCAATGTCAGTCATGTCACGACCCTTAGTTCCTTCTTTCTTTATGAAGCCAGCTCGCTCGAGCTGTTGGAGAGCGGTCCTTACAATGGCACCACTGCCCTTCTGGAACTTGTTTGGTTTTACCCCACGTCTCTTCCTTCCTCCATATTCAATACGCAGCTTCTCAGTTCCAATTGGTCCGTTCAGGTACACCTTACGGAGAATGCTTGCACATCTGACATACCAGAAATCTGCGTCATCAGGTGCTCGCTCCTTATGGACGCCAGTTTTCACAAAGGGCATCCAGTCTGGAACGGATATCTCCTCTCTGGACTTCAGGTCCTGAGCGAGCCGTCGTATGAGGATATTTGCAGGAACATCATAGACTGTGGGCATATGTCTGTCACCAATCTCATTGAGAACAGGTCACCTCATCCAAGTTCGGCGAGCGACCTACCTCAAAAGGCTGGAGTCACCGTCTAGAGTCAGCATAAAAGGATTTTCATGGGTCCGTCTATCAGAGTATAGGTGATTACGAACCATTAGTTTGACAACTAGAACCAGTGGAGGGTTTAAGTGGAGATAGGGCAATAGTGTATAGTGGTTGATGTACTTGAGTCATCAACAGAAACAAAACTCTAATCTAGTGATTGAACCCCCCTACGAAGTGGATGAACGAACCAAGAACAGACTCTATCTAGCACTCATTTTGATAATGATTTTCATAAGCGGAGTGTACGGAATCGAACAATATGTTGAACTGCCTCAGAATGATTCGACTTACGAGCCTTCACATGATATCATAATATGGGCGAAACCTGAAAACTACACATACGAAGTGGAGATAATGTTCTACGGTAGCAAGCAGGATACAATTACTGAACATAATAGACTGGCAGGCACGAGTGTTACTGTTCGACCTGATATGCCCGAAAGGATAGAATCAGCTCTATATGCTCTACCCTACACACAAAGTGTCTTCTGGATACGTATTGGCTTCGGATACGAGGTGGCCGAGGATGAATGGCAATGGGTGTATACCTCGGATATTCTAAGACTGGGGGTAGAACTTTGTGTCCACATTGAAGGTCATGAGTTTGTCATATTGGTGACCCCCGTCCAATAGTGGCTCTCTGAAACCTGCTACAAAGGAGAGTTGATTATTACACATGAGGAATCACCTACTAAGGAAAAGATTGGGATTCCATATTCAGGTTTCATACCGAGTAGTTGTTTCGTTAGTATAATAGAGCCCTGTACGTACTACTGTCAAGTGGCCTTAATCGTTCCAATAGACTTGTAGGATAGGTTCAAAGCCAAAATCCCACGTATGCTGGCTATCCCACCACCATCTATTCTGGTCTAAGAATAAAATTTGGATTGTTGTTGATGTTGGGTCGTTGATGTCGTAAACTTGGTGCTTGGCATAGTAAAATGTGTCTATAGTGATCCATGATCCACTGGTCCCCCATCTGTATTGAGCTATAAGCGTTTCTGCGCCGTGACCTCCCGGTGTACAACCATCGTAGTCTATCTCAATTTTGTAATCATCCCCATCTTGAGGAATACTATTCATTTGAAATATGAGTTCTAATTTATAGGTACCACCGTGGTAAGCCTCTTCAGCTTCTTCGCTTCCACTATCCCAAGAGCCATAAACCGGGAATGGGGTATTATCATAATATTCTTGTTTTGTCGTCGCACTAACAGAAGCTATTATGAGGAAAATCGTGACCAAACTTAGGAGAACTATTCTTTTTCTTATCATTCTCACCTCCTCTCAATCTATATTTTAAAATATTTGGACGATTATTTATCCTATTAGATTGTATGTATATAATACTAACGAACAATTGATTTAATGAATAGAGCTCGATTATCTGATATAACAAAAAGGTATAGAACAGCCACAGAAAATCTGTGCAAACTTAGACAGTTCTCAGTAGTCATCTGAAGAAAAGTCATGTTTTCGATTTCTCAGAAATTTGTTCTTTCTGTTTCGTAAGTCTATCAATCCACTCAATGACTTCCTGCACACTAATGTCAGCCCTCAATGAATGGACCAACTTCCTGGCCTCTTCCAGAAGGGATTCCACCTCATCGTACGCTCTTTTCGCTCTTACAAGGACATCTACCTTTGACACAAGAGCTCTTGAGAGGGATAATCTAACATTTGAACTAAGTGTGTCACAAGCTCTAAGAATGATTATAGCTTCGTCTGCTGCCTTCAAGGCGTCAGAAGTCTTGTCTTTGGTTAAATACAATTGTGCAAGCTTCGCAAGCGCTTCGCCAAGAAATCTCTGGGCATAAGGATGATCCTCCTCTCGCCAGTCACTGATTACTTGGAGAAGCTCAGTTTCCTCAACTGGTTCACTGACATCATCATCTTCCAGTACTTCTTCAGGTGAAGCTTCAGAAACAGACTCATAGAACTCCTCCAAGTTCACAACATCAAACTTTGAAAGAGGTCCCCACTTTCCTTCCATTTCATGACTCAAAATCTCTTCATCAATCATCACATCAACAGGAAAACTTGCTATTTCAGAGGTTCCACCTCCCGACTCTAACCTACTGACCACCGCAACATACGCTCCTCCCCTTGTTTCAAGGTCAACTCTGCATCTAGGTTTCCCTTTCTCCCATCCACGATCATGAAGTGTACGTTTCAATCGGGCAATGGTTTCTGCTAATCGAGAAAGATGTTTCAACGGAATGGTCTGGCTCACGTTTTCTTCAAAGTGGTTTATGACCTCATCAATGCTGAGTACATAGTCCATCACATAGTCGAAGGTCTTGTTCTGCCATACTTTGCCAGTCCTTGTGGAAACAATGGTCCAGACAATCTCGTTCTTCAGGTGCTTTGGGTAATTCACTTGAAGTGTCCATGATTCCCTTGTCCAATCATAGTCACTGACATCTAAACTAGCGATTGCTGTTTGCAGTCGGGGATAGTCACTCAGTCTAGAGAATCTGAGGTCGAAGAGCTCTCTAGCATCTATCTTCACATTATGTCGCGTCTGTGTTTTAGTATCTATGAGCTGCTCACACTCTGTCAAGAGGGCAAGTTCGTAGATATTCAGCTCTAGATTTTCAAGTAATCTTAGCGATGACTGTTCAGAGATTTCCTCCATTTCAACCTTCAGACATCTGAAGGTGGTGTCCGCCGAATGTATGATGAGTGTGATGTCATCGCCCACTGATGCAGACATGAGATCATCACAGGTCTCTGGAAAATCATACTCATCGGGATGGAACTTGCTCCGATGCACCAATGGTTTTAGAAATGTAAGCGAGATTACTTCGTTCCTTTTTCCTCGCTTGATTTCACACCCAGTGTACTCGATATCGTCTCTGTGGTCCCACATCACAAGTGATCCAGTAGAGGTTTCAAACGGAGTCCCAAACCTGATAGGATGACGTAATGTCTTGACCAGTTTCAAAGTGTCCTTGAACAGAAGGGTTTCTAGGATCTTTTCATTTGATGCTGCCTTGAAATTCAGCTTGTACTCTAGTTTTTTCACATCAATGCTGACCTCACAGGTGATGGGAATCACCTCTTGATTCATTAATGCTACTTCTCTCAGGAGGTTGTCTACATGTCCTTCAACATCAGTTGGTGGTATTGGAAGTGTAATCATCTCACTATATAGTGCAGGAACTTGAGAAACCTCGGTGAGCCTCATCCACGGTACTGACATGTTCTCTATTCGAGGAGTCCCATACTCAAACACATGAGGAATCCAGACAGGACCATCCTCTCCCTCGGTCTGCATCCAGAGAATCTTATGATTCCTTACTTCAGTTATAACAATGGCATTCCTGTCAGTGGAGGTGAGGGCATGTCTGGCTTTGTCCCTCATGATATGAGGATCACTGATACACTGGTACCACTTGGGTTGCAACCATTGACTATGTAGGTTATCAACAAGCCCAGCAACGACTCCTTTTTCTGTTCTGAAAAGAATCCAGGCCGAAAAGATGTCTTCCTCCTCGGTCCATACTATCTGTCCTGATTGGTGAGTAGAGATGGCTATTTCTGGAATGCTTAGAGTTGGCAATGTCTTTGCTCGTGCTATCAGATTGGAGTAGAGTGAGTAAAGGTCGTACTTTGTTTTCACTGATTCCTGCTGTGGCTTGAATCCAATCTGATATAGTTCCCATTCCACCACTGACTGCCAGAGCGGAACGACATTGTTATGCAGTATCGTGCCATATAGAGTGTCCATCACAGCAAGGACTGCAAGAAACAGGTTATTCCCATAAAGCAGGAACACATCAGGGTTCTCTTTAGAAATCTCTTCAATCACAGACCTGTTCCTCGAGTTGAGCAATTCAAGAAGTTCTAACCGAGTTGGACGAACGGTTTCCCAGACTTGCCTTCGTTCTGGGTCTTCGAGCAGGGTGGACCTGACAATCTCCAATGTTTCAAGTAGACTTCCATTATCAAATTTTCCTGAGAGCCCCTCTGAGCAAATGCTTTCGACTGTTTCAACACATGACAAGAGTCCCTTTGAGATTAATTTCGGCTTGAGAAACTGTGTCGTCTTCATGAGTCTCCTCAGTTCTAGCACCCTTGTTCTCCAGGTGTCTATGTCGTTGCTCGTAGAAAATCCAACTACTGGTGGTCTTATCACCACAGAGTCATCATCTTCATCAGAACCTTCTGTTGGGAATCGCTCATAGAACCATCTCCGAGTGATTTTATCTGCAGGAACATATTCTCTCTCGACTTGAGGTGATTCTGGCGGGGGTGCACTCGGACACAAGTTCAGTGAGTGAGTATTAGTAGCTGTTGTTATATAAGCGACAAGTGGTCTTGGAGGGTCTTTTGATTCCGTCACTTCATCTTCTGTTTGGTCACCCCGTAGTCTGAGTGTACTTGGAACCAGAGAGAGCGCAATACTTTCAAGCTCGATGAGTTGCTTCTTCCTTTGACGACTTGTATCAGAACGAACACTGGATAGGGTGACACCTCGACCGTACATTGGTTCAAGTTCTTTTTCAATAACTTCTTCTTCTGTGAGTGTGGGTTTTCTCCCCTGCCCTCCTCTGAACCTCTTGGAGTAGTCGACCAAACGAGGTACGTGAATCTTGGTCACCCAAGGAGGAACACTTGCTGGAACATCCTGCACGATGAACCGTTCATTGTCATTCTTAGGCAAGAGACGACCAAAACCACGGGATGACGTGGGTATGTTGTAAATGATCTCATCAAGATGTTTTCTTCGGGGAGAGTCAAAAGGTAGGGGATTGATACACTTCCGCTGATAGTGTCTGTTCATTCGAGTGTGTTCCACTCCACTATCAATCCAGATAACATTCGTATGAGATGTCGGTAAGCTGTCCATTAGACGGATTTCGAGAGATCGAATGAGATGATAGCGGTTCAATGGAACCATATCTCGAAACTCGCTCCACCCGTCAATGACTATAATCCTCTCACCCACATTCTCTTCTTGGGCAATCACTCCAAGATTGGTGGCAAGCCCTCCAAATCCTTGGTCATTGTTTCTCAGGATTTCTTCAACATTGATGTTTAGATTCACAAAATTGATTCTGTTAAGAAGTCTATTCAGGGTGCTATGTTTGCTTCTGTCAATTTTCCTGTTATCCAAGAGAGAGTCAAGGTCGAACCTTTGTTTTATCAGATATTCAGTGGGATAGTTTCCCATCAGGTCAATCCAATATACTTCAGCGTCCTTCGAAGTCTGTGTGCACTCCTCAATATGATGAAGAAGATGCCAGTTCCTTGATATCCATGCTGCTGGATTTCCAGACGATATAGGAGAAGGAATAGGTACATACAGGGTCAAAAGCCTGTCATCTGATACCCTTTCCTTGAATGGATCATCCGAAGGAAGAGACTGAGGCTTGCAAGCTTCCTCTAAGAGCCCGACTGGGCCATCGTGGGGGAGAAGGATGGCTGCGACACGTGGCGCTGAAAATGCATCTGTTGAATCAAGAATGTACGAGGTTGCCTTTGAAGTGTCAATAAGGTCCGTGATTAGACCCATGACAAGATCGTCCAATAACGCGTGAAATGATTCGAAGACTTCTAAGGGGCTCTGATCAGTGTCAAGGACTATCACACCTTTCCAGAGTGACTCAGGAGAAGCGGCATCAAAAGGTGCAGCTTGTCGGTACTCACTCAGGACCTCTGACTCATACGCGTTCAGCTGCCGGACTGTTCGATCATCTGGAGCCGAGGAGAATATCTCATTCCACTCATTGTCTGTCGTTGCACGTTTCCAAGCATAGAGGGTTGGAACATAGTCTTCGACATTCCTATTCTTCGTACGAAACCCATAGAGGTTATACTCCATTGTTGCTTTTGTCTTGACCTCAAGAATCATGACTGGAGTCCAAATTATCCTCCCTGGAACTTCTCTCCGTAGGAAGATTACAAGGTCAGCCTGCCCTTTTCTCCTAGAAACTGGCAGTTCTCCCACAATCAGGACCGAAGAGCACTCGTCAAGCATCGTGTCTCCCGCGTAGACTACCTGTTTCAATGACTGGGGATGATGGAGGTCTGAGAGTAGTATCCGGTGCCACTCGTTTCCTTCCTTTGAACGAAGGGATAGAACCTGTTCTATGAGCTTTTCCATATCTCTCTGAACAATCCTCCCATTGTCAATGTGGTCGAGAATCGTTGAGTAGAGTTCTAATTCCTCCTCATCGTTAGTGTTTTCACGAAGCTTGAGGATCTTGCCTTTGAAATCATCAATAGACCTGACTTCACCGGCCTCATCAAGGATCTTCGTGACAGATTTCCGTCTTCCTGCTCTCTTTCCATGTAGTGAACGGATTTCAACCACAACATCTCTCAGCTCATTGTCTGAGTATCGATTGAAGTACGGTCTGCCATATTCACCATCAGTATAGACCCAGTCAAGGAATGGACGGAGTTTGTAGATCAAGAGTCTAATGTACCTATGAGCCTCACTCCTTGGCACATTGTGAATGAAACACTGACGACACAGTTCCACCAGGTGAGCACGTATCATGTCTACAAAATCCATCTCAGGCATGGTGGGGTGTGCGAGCAAGACAAGTGGACTCTTTCCTCTCCTACGGTATCCAGTTCTCTTGTAAGTCTTGATGGCATTATCCTTTCCCAGTAGATCATCTTCTTTTTTTGTGAGGACTTTCTTACTTCCATCAGGATATTTCCTGATGTGGAATGTTTCTGGCTCAGGAAATGTATAGAGTGTCATTGACAGGTCTCTCAAGCGTGCGCCTGCATAGTTGAGCAGTGCATTGAGAGGCCCCACAGTTCCTTCAAGCCAACTGTAGACCCTCTTAGATTCTCTGTTGCCATAGCGTCGAGTGCTGATCCAGACCATCTTCAGAAAATGTCCACGCATATTTGGCTCAGTATTTTGAATCACGGAAAAGTCACCACTCTCTCGAGCAGTTTGCCACATCTTCTCAATGCCGTTGTAGTACTTGCGAGTCTTCTCACTAGTCCTTTTGCTTGCCAACCTTACAAGAGCCACTAGACCCATATAGATTGCACTAGAGAGAATATCATTCGGACGGTTTCTATTCCTTTTTCGACCACTCACAAAAGTTATCTTAATCATTTATATATAAATATGTCTCCTTAATCAGAAAAAATATGAAAGCTTATTTTTATATATAAAGCATTCATATCGCTCTAAATTAAAAAATAAGCATTCTCTGTTAATAGATTTATATGCATCCATGATGAGTAATTATACGAGTACATAACCAATCTTGGGAACAAGAAAGGGAGTGAACTCGACTGACCGAAACGGGTCAGAGATTTATATGCGTAGGCGATTGCGATGGCTCGGTCTCGTGGTACAATAGTCAGCGTCAAGGTCCCGATAAACTGGGAATCTATGACAAACAGGTCTCGACAGAGGTTGAGACAGATTGTTGGAAGGGACAGTAGAGCAATACGTGCATTCCTAGGAATTATTGAACAACATGAAAACGAGTTGTTGACAGGTCGTAAGAAAAATCGGATTCACGATGGGAAACTGGACAAGCTGACGTTGACCGCACTCAGAACAAAAACAGGGTTCGGTCAGAGACCATCAGTCCTTCATGATATGAAAGCTCGTTTTCCACGAATGTCTCAGAACGAACTACAAGAGTGTAGGCAGACCGCAGTGGCACTCTACGAGAGCTTTCTATCTTTGAGGGAGAAGAAAGGATGGCAAGCGTCTCGGCCTAGAACAATTAAATCTACTTGGAGGATTCCTCGATGGGTCTTTACTCAAAGGTTCAAAATTGAGTATAACGAATCATCGTTCTCTAAGTGGTGGCTCAATCTTCGGGATTCTCTTGACTCGGTTCCAGAGGGAAGAAAAACCCATGATAGACTACTTCTTCCTCTGAAGATTTCTCCCTTTCACATAAACCAATTCCGACGAGGTGATGTGAAGGCATGTCAGATATTCATTGATCGCTCTAGGAAATGGTGGGCGAACTTTGCCGTTCGAGTGGTTATAGATGAAGCTCCTGATACATCTCTTCCTCCCGCTGTTCTCGGAATAGACCTTGGTATAGAAAAAGCAGTATGTACAACCTTAATCACCCCTGAAAAAGTTCGTGAAACTAAATTCTTCAAACAGAAGGAAAAAGTCGAACTCATCAGAAAATACGACCGACTGGTGGCAGACCTTCAACGAAAGATATCCATTGATGACAATTCAAGTCCCGATGGTGTTTTTCAGAAGCTCAGACAGATTCGACACAAACGAGAGAATATTGCTCGTGAGTACGACCGAGTTCTTGTCAAGTACTTGTTGGATTACATAGAGGAACTGTCCAATAAATACACACTCTATGTTTCTATTGGTCGCTTGAAGAACATCCGGAATGTAGCTCGGAAGGGAAACTACCAAGGAAGCCAATTCAGAGGAATGATACATTCTTGGGCTTTTGCAAGAATCACTGAGAGTCTGAAACACGGATTAGCTCAGAAGGGCTGGTCTGTGGATGGTAAAGACTCGAAATTTCAAGTGGTTTCTGAAGCTTGGACTTCCATCATGTGTTGGAAGTGTGGGACTAAGGGAGTACGACCCAAGCAGAACTATTTCAAATGTCCTTCATGCGGCCACAAGACTAACGCTGACAGGAATGGTGCTATCAACATCGCCGGACGCCTCATTACGCTCACAAAGTCACTACACTCTGTGAGAGGACTAGGTAAGTGGGAGGACTCTGTGAAAACAGGGAAACACTCACGACTGAAAGCCCGTAAGAAGAAGCCTTCTCAAGGGAAGTCCTTACTCTCATCTAAGGATCAAACATCAGGTCTTGGAGAGTCCGCGGCTGTTCACTTTGTCCAAATGGACCTTCTTGGTTTCGGTGACGATTCCAAAATGAGTGATAATGACCCCGCCGTGGCAAGTACTATGGAAACGCTCTCTGTGGTTGGAAGTGATGTTCCAACATTGAAACAGGAGAAAGAAACCAGGTCTTCAGGAGGAATTTCTTCTCGATGATTGTAGACAAAGTTTCAGCTAATTCACAGTTCTTTCGAGAATGTGGAGGTGGTGACACTGGTTGGGAAAGGGTGGAACATAGGAGTTGTCAACAGTTGAAGTTCACTCACACTGTTACTGCAGGTCAGAAAAGGTTGTCGTTGTGTTTCAGCAAATTAAGGCCCATCATGTACTCCGCACGCCTCTAACTCTGTGAATCACCGCAGTGTTCCCACGGACACCCGCAAATGTGGCTCCGGAGCGCTCACAAAGTAGCTTCATGAGATCGAGCTTGCTAAACTCCCCGATTGCATTACGCAGTATACGAACCTTGATGTATTGGTGCCTTTTGAGAAGTCTTCTTGCCTCCTCAACAACACTATCTGACACACCTGCTTTACCTATCTGCATCATTGCAGGTTCTTGCCATGTGATCTTAATTCTAATCGGGTCTGGGCTTGGACTCATGTGAATCGGTTCTGTGGCTGCAGGACTGTTGATTAACCTATGCGTGTGACCTTAACGTTGGATGTAGTACCTCTTTATAGCCCCACAACTTAGACAAGTGACAACAACGTGTTTCGACCTATTGTGTCGGACTCTCACCCTGCATGTATCCCCTGGCACTAGAATGGTCCCACAAGTCTTACAGATTCTTCGGCTGATATGACGTGGTATCTTTGTCCTTGTCTTCTGTGATATCTTTCGAGCACTGAGCATCCTTTGTCTAGCTGATTCTGGTCTGCCTGATTCGACCTCTCTCTTTGCTTGTTCCCAGAGAATATCCACCCTTGCTTGGGTAAGACGCCTAGCCTTTGCCCTTGGGTGTCTTCTTCTCGACATTAACAGACCTCTGTGGTTTGTAACATTGGTCAAACTGCTTAAATCGTTCGTGATGAACCTTCATAGTGGAGACCTTCAATGTTACACATAATCCTCCTAGACTGCGCACTCGAATTAGTACCTAGAGAAATATCCAGTCTAAAGCAGATACAAAAACATGCGACACGTCGCGGGAAAAAATCCTCTGAGCTACTCCTTGACCAGACACATCATGGTCAATCGATGACGAAACTCTCTCAGAGTGAACGTCGAGGGCGGCCTGACATCACCTTTCTCAGTCTGATGTCAATTCTTGAAACACCTCTCTGCAAGGAAGGTCTTCTCAGTGTACATCTACACCTTCAAGATGGACGGATTATTGAGGTACGACCAGATGTAAGACTGCCTAGGAACTATGATCGATTTGTGGGACTGATGGAGCAACTCCTACTCAAGGGGCGTGTTCCCCCACAGGGTGACTCTTTACTACATATTAACGAGGGGTCCATTGAAGACTTGATATCAAAATTGAAGGCTGGGTCTGATAATGCAAAGACCCTCTTAGCGGTTGAGGGTGGAAAGCAAACCTCAATCGAAAGCCTCAGAAACTTACTACCTCAAGACCCTTCGGTTCCGGTGATTGTAGGTGTTGGAGCATTTCCGCACGGAAACCTGTCAGATGAAACTGTTTCCATGTTTGGCACACATTTGGAATTAGATAGTGAGGTTATGATGGCATGGCATGTCAGTGCAGAATTATTGTGGATATATTCACTGAATATTGGTGTTGTCAAGATTCGATATTCCGCTACTTGAACAATATCCTTAAATCGACACCTCGAGTGATTTGCTCCGCAGCGGCCATAGTCTAGCCTGGTTAGGATTGAAGCCTTCCAAGCTTCCGAGGCGGGTTCAAATCCCGCTGGCCGCACCACACTTTGCAATTTTGCTTAGTTCGATAGCGTAATCCTTTTGTTAACACCGGTTGGAATCAACAGAAGAAGAGGCACCTTCATGGAATCACTGATACATAATGGCATTCTTGTCATTGAACCACCTCCCCCACATGGACTCTCTATTGAAGCTCGTCAGAAACAGATTACACTTTCACAGCTGCAAGAAGAGATGGCGGTGGCTTGGGTCAAGAAATTAGGCACCCCTTATGTTGAGGACCCTGTCTTTGCTAGGAATTTCATGACAGATTTCAGCAAAGTCCTTGGGATACGTCCCGTACTGAAGGCTGAAGAGGTTGATTTCAGCGAAGTGTTTCATGTAGTGGAAGAAGAACGTGCGGCGAAGGAAAGTATGACTTCTGAGGAAAAGAAGGCTATGCGTGAAGAGCGAAAGGTGATTCGAGAGCAACTGAAAGCGCGGTATGGATACGCACTAGTTGATGGAGAGAGAATGGAGCTTGGCAACTACCAAACTGAACCATCAGGCATCTTCATGGGGCGAGGGGAACATCCTCTACGAGGTCGTTGGAAACAGGGTGCCACGAAAAGGGACATCACGCTTAACATAAGCTCAGAAGGTGCAGCAGACCTCGAGGGTGAGTGGGGAGAGATTGTGTGGGCTCCTGACACTATGTGGATTGCGAAATGGACTGATGAACTCACTGGCAAAGTGAAGTACATCTGGCTTCATGATAGTACTCCGATAAAACAGGAACGAGAGGCTGCTAAATTCGATAAGGCACTAAGAGTTGAACGGAGGATCGAGGAAATCCGTGAACATATCATGGAAGGTTTCAGTTCGGTCAAACTACAACGAAGAATGGTCGCTGCCGCATGCTACTTGATAGATAATCTAAGTCTACGAGTTGGGGATGAGAAGGACCCCGAGGAGGCTGATACCGTGGGTGCAACAACGCTTAGAGTTGAGCATCTGACATTCCGTGATTCCTCGGTGGTGTTCGATTTCCTTGGCAAAGATAGTGTACAGTGGCACAAGGAACTAGAGATGCCTTCTCAGGTTTACGATGTGATGAAGGAGTTATATGACAACGCTGCCGAGCGACTTGAATCCTTCAACAGTAGAAAGAGTAAGAAGACCGGTGGAGATCCAAAGAAGATTGCACAGATTTTCCCGACCATCAGAAGTACCCATGTGAACCGATTTCTAAGCGAGGTCTATCCTGAATTGACTGCTAAGGTATTCAGGACTTATCATGCGTCTCTGATTATGCGTGAAGAACTCAAGAGTAGCAAAGCACGAAAAGTAGATCCAGAGTTTATCAAGAAGGAAGCGTTCAGACGTGCCAATCTCGAGGTTGCACGTGTGATGAACCATACAAAACAGGCTCCGGCAGGGTGGAGTCGCAGTGCTGATAGATACAAAGACCGCATCAAAAAAGCTGAGGATAGAATCATGAAGGCAAAAGCACTGCTCAAAGAGAAGCAATCACGACTCAGGAAAACCAAGAAGAAAGAAGATGAAATAAGAAAGGGAAAGCAGGCTCGTATCACGAAACAAAAGGTGTCTGTCGAGAACAATATGGCCTCAGTCAGGTCCTGGCGCGAAAAACGTGACAAAGCCAAGACAACCTGGGATAACGCACGAGATCAGAAGAGTCGTACAAGGACAAGCAAGCGCAAAGGAAAGTCCACCAAGAAACAGCGACTAGAAGATGCTCAGGAACGAATTGAACGTACACGAGACCGTTTGGACAAGGCTGAGGCGGGTCTCTTGAGTGCTCGAGAACGACACCAGAGGAGCAAAGATTCTCTGGAAAAACAACAGAAAGCACTCACAGATTGGAGAGAAAAATCGACAAATCGGTTGGCTACTGCAGAGAGAGCCGTTGAGATCGCTAAGGAACGCGTAAAGAAGGCGGAACTTGCCAAGAGAAAGATCGAGATTGATTTTGCACTTGCAAAGGACAGTCGCACCTGGAATCTAGGCACCTCACTCAAATCGTATATTCACCCAAAGGTCGTCTACAAATGGTGCAACAGGATAGACTATGACTGGAGGAAAGTCTACGCAAAGACGCTCCAGAAGAAATTTGAAGGATGGATTGCCAAATAGGACTCTGACTATAGTTTCGGTACGTTGAACTTTGCACTAATCGAGTCTATAGATTCTCCAACAACTGAGGGATTAATTGACCCCAGGTCGTAATCATATGCGTCTTTTATGTGAAGTATCTCCTCAGGATTGAAACCCATTATCCGAGCCATCGTAGCGTCGACTGACACAGCTTCGTGACCTAGGATGAATGCGTCAAGTTTCTTGGTCTTTGGACCATTCCATCCCTCTACTCCCACTCTTGCATCAACAATGTTGAGACTTGGTCTGATTATTCTTGCCAAGTCTACTATCACTTCATTGATCTTTGGATGATAGAATGATTGGTCCTTTCGTGGAAGAACTCCAAAGAGATTCTTCAGGACTCCAGTGATGAATGAAATGTAGTGTGTCTTGGATACTGCCACTGAAATGAAGTATCCTGAGTTGAGGAGAATCTCTGGCATTTGTGGATTCTCAAAATAGTCGCCGTGAAAATTCAGTTCCATCAAGGGTTCCTTGCTCAGGTCGACTGTGCTCACATCAAATCCTGCACCGTGCA
>MEHG01000043.1 GCA_001940705.1 Candidatus Thorarchaeota archaeon AB_25 | reverse complement strand
GTCGAAGGAACACAATCTCCCTGCTGTCAACGATGAAATTCTGAATGATATCCTCAACAACTCTCACGAGGGAATTGTCATACTTGGTGACAATTTCGAATTCGAGTACGTCAATGAGAAGGCCGTCAAAATTTTTAGGGGAACTCGAGAAGACCTCCTTGGACATGACTTTCGAAAATTCATGCCAGACGAGATGGCAAAACTAGTTGGCGAACGATATATTGCTCGACGAGAAGGCAAGGACGTTCCTACTCTCTACCCGATGGACATAATCCGTAAGGATGGAGCCATAAGGACTACTGAAGCTCGAGTATCAATAATCACTGGTCCTGATGGAACTCTGAAGACTATTGCACATCTTCTGGATATCACAGAAATACTTGCAGATACAGAAGCTCGCGAAGAATCAGAAACTCGTTATGAATTGTTAGTTGAAACCATGAACGACGGTTTGGTTATTGATGACCCAGTAGGAAATCTTGTCTATTCTAATGACGCATTCTCCAAAATGATCGGTTATACTCCTGATGAATTGCTTGGAACTTCATGGATTGGGCTGACAGAAGATATGGATGAAAAAGGTCTGGCAACAAAAATCAAAGAACGTAAATCTGGAAAGACTGAGAATTACGAGCTTTGCTGGATAACTAAGACGGGTGAGCGTGTACCAACTATTATTTCTGCAACGCCTTACATCGACCGGACCGGCAAGTTTGTTGGAACATTTGCAGTTGTTACTGAAATCTCTGAACAGAAAGAAGCTGAAGAAGCTGTCCAATTTTATCTTGATCTATTGAGCCATGATATTGCAAACCAACTCCAGGTGATAATGACCAGTAGTGGTCTACTAGAGGAAGAAGTTCCTGCATCATATATTGATGACGCCCGACAGGATATCTTAGATGCCGTTGAGCGATGTAATAGACTCATCACGAAAGTGAAACGTGCGGCTCAAATTCGATACATTCCGCTCTCTAGAATTAATGTGATTCCAATCCTGAGAGAAAAAATCAAGGTTCTAGAACGGGTCTATGGTGCGAAGGTGCACGTTCAAGGATTGAAGAAGAACTTCCTTGTTAAGGCTGATGTCCTTCTGGGTGAGATGATTTGGAATCTTCTTGAGAATGCAGCACGTCATAATCCAAAGGATGAGAAGCAGGTATGGGTTACTTGCGAAACGAGCGCTAAAACATGCAATCTTGTTATTGCTGATGACGGTTCAGGTCTCAGCGATATGAGAAAGAAGACTCTATTCACTGAACGAAAACATGGTGGGGGAGTAGGAATCACTCTGGTATCTCAGATGATACGAAAATATGGTGGATCAATTGAGGTTCAGGATAGAGTAATCGGCAAACCAACCAAAGGGGCAAAGTTCATTGTCTCTCTAATAAAGGCCAAACCACGCAAGAAAGGATAGATGTATCAAGTACTACCGGATTCGATTCCTGATGCGCTCGTATAGCCCTTCATAGAAGTCCTTCTTCTTGACTTTGCCTTTATTGATAGCGAAGAAGTTGGTCTTTATCCGATATAGCTTGTTCTTTACCTCACTATACTTCTTCAGTCTCTTCTTACCAACCGCATAGTCAATGATGGACGCCACTTTATCTGGAAAGTTATCGATATATTGGCACTGCTTGACTTGAATGTGAAACAGTGTACTTTGTAGAATATCATCTCTAGAGATGCATCTGTTCTCCATGGTCATATGCACGGTCCCCATATATTCGAGGAGGAATTTATCTTAAGAAGATTCTAGATAAAAGCTTCATGAAGTCTAGTAATACTGTTCCAATATTGCCAAATATGGGTTGAAGTTTTAACCCGGGATACTCGAGATATATACGGACTTGAATGGACATGCGTATCGCATCAATCGTTGACATAAGCCTTGTAGATGTACCTGGTATACCAGTGACAGTTCTTTTTACTGCAGGATGCAACATGGATTGCCCTTACTGTCAGAATGCTGAGATTATTCCGACGACTTCTGGAGAAGAGATGAAGATAGAGGACATTGTACGACAGCTTCGTGGACACCTCACCGATGGTTACTGTATCACGGGTGGTGAGCCAACCATACAGAAGGACCTTCCAGAATTACTAGAAGAACTACGGTCTGAAGACTCGAAACACATCAATCTCAATACACAAGGAACTGTTCCTGATGTTCTTGAGAAATCATTACCCTACCTAGACTCTATATGGTTCGACATCAAAACAATCCCAGAAGATTATTGTAAGGTGACTCGTGTTGAGAGTGATCCTTGGCCTCGTGTAGAGCGGAGTATTCAGCTAATTCTTGATTCAAAAATATCCTTCTGGCCGAGAACAACATATGTTGGTGGACTTACAGAACCCTCTGACATTCTTAGAATCTCTGAACTCCTTTCCGAATTGGGGTTTGAGGGCGAGTATGTTGTGCAGAACTTCATGAAATCTGCAGGAACTCGAGAGGCTGATGTGGAAGGATTTACTGAACCAAATCTTGATGAACCAAAAACAGTTTTCAATCAGATTCCAGAAGGAATTATAGTGCGTTTTGAATGGCGATAGAGTCGCACTCTAGGCGAACACACAGACAACCTTTTAAACGCCCTAGGAATGACGTTGATTTGACCACGCCAGAAGCTAGGTCAGATATTGCTGGAGTGTTATTCAAAATATGTTTCCCACACAGTCAATGGGCTATGACAGAGCGATTACAGTTTTCAGTCCTGAAGGGCGATTATACCAAGTAGAATATGCGACAGAAGCAGTACGTCATGGACCGCTTGCGGTTGGAGTCAAAGCCAATAACGGAGTAATCCTGGTTGGTGAGAAGCGTTCTCCTCATCCGATGGCAGATCTTGACTCTCTCAAGAAGATACTGCTCATTGATGACCATGTGGGAACAGCAATCGCAGGTCTGCATGCTGATGCCCGGAAGTTGATTGACCAAGCTCGAGTTCAAGCCCAGATTAACAGACTTAGTTATGATGAACCGATCTCGATATCATCACTAGTTGTCAACATCTGTGACACAAAACAGATGCATACTCAATATGGTGGAGTACGTCCTTATGGAGTATCACTTCTTGTTGCTGGTATAGACGATGATGGTCCACAACTATTCACAACCGACCCATCTGGATCCTTCTGGGGTTGGAAAGCAGCAGCGATTGGTAAGGAAGCTGATGTGGTTCGCGATTTCTTTGCTGAAAAGTACAAAGATTCAATCAACCTCGATGGAGCACTCGAATTAGCAATTGAAGGTCTCTTGAAGTCAACAGACAAGGCTGACGTTGCGCCTGAAGAGAAAGCAAGGACACTTGAGATTGGTATGATCGATGCTAAGGATAAATCCTTCAGAATCTTGAGTCAAGAGGAAGTCGAAGCGGTCCTAAAAGCAAGACTAGCCGCTTGACTGTTCTACCAATCTATCGACAATTAAAGATGCTATATCAATACCAGTTACTCGAGACAATGCACTCCATGATGGAGCAGCATTTGCTTCGATGACACAAGGACCCTCGGGAGATTCGATGATATCCACTCCTGTGTAGTCTAGTTTCAATATTTCCGCAGTCTTGATAGCACATTCCTCATATTCAGGTGTCAACTTAGTCAGTTCGGCTTTTCCTCCACCATGTACGTTTGTTCTCCATTCGCCCTCAATGCCCTCCGGAATATATCGATACATGGCACCAATCAATTTCCCTCCGATGACAAAAGCACGTATGTCTCGATTCGGCTTCTCAACTAACTCTTGAACATAGAGTACCTGTCCTAATTGATGAATGAACTTCATTGCACGATAGGTAAGCTCGCGATGTTCTGCTCTAATGGCACCCATACCACGTGCACCAATCAGGGGTTTGACTACGACGTCCCCCACTTCATCAACAAAATCGATTGCCGCCTCGAGATTCTCTCCAATGTAGGTCTTGGGGACTCTAATTCCTCCCTTATGCAGCGCAGTTAAGGTTGCGTACTTGTCTTTTGCTCTTCTGAAAGAATATGCTGGATTCATCACATATATCCCTGCATCTTCAAAGTGCTCTAACAAACTGATTCTGAATGTTATCTGGTCCCCCGTTCCAAAACCGATAGTCCTTACCATCACTCCATCCATATCGGACATATCTTCATCATCTAGATGTGTGAACTTGTTTGGGAGCTGAGCAGAAATATCTTGTAGCCTAAATGGTTTGGCTACGTGTCCCTTTGCCTCTATGGCTTCTATGAGACTCTTGGTTGCCCAATTATTCACGTTCTCATGGTAAACTACTCCGAATTTTCGGCCTGACATGGACATCACCTGGAGTTACTATCCATTGAAACTCGAGGTTCCGTTAAAAGAGCTATCCACGAAACTGAAACCGCAATTAGACAAACCCAAATAGCGGATATGAGCTATTTGCATTATGGGACTTCCTGGACTAACAACTCCTCAGATGGCTGAAGTAGATCGAATAATGATGCAAGAACTAAGAGTTCCTGTGGAATTGATGATGGAACATGCAGGAACCAATCTGGCGAAACTGTGTGTCGATCTTACACCCTCAGGCGACGGTTTCTTTAGAGTAATATCTGGCTCGGGAAACAACGGTGGTGGTGGCATTGTTGCTGCTCGAAGATTAAGAAGTTGGGGTCATGATGTGATGATTTACCTTCCCCGTGGTAGGGACACGCTCAGAGCCGTGCCATTGGAGCAGCTTCAACGTGCAGAATCTTTAGGCATAACGGTTGTTGACGGTCTCCCCGAAACCTCCACAGAAACGCCCTGCGTTGTAATCGATGCATATCTTGGTTATGGCTATCAGAAGAAGGATGACCATATCTCTGAATCAGTCTTCACCTATCTTCGAAGCGAGTCCAAGGTAGTATCACTTGATGTGCCATCTGGTCTTGATTCAACAACTGGTGACTCAGATAGTTTGTTCAGTCCATATGCCACGATGACCATCGCTTTCATGAAGACTGGTCTGCTTACAGTCCCACAGAATTTGACAGGGGCCCTCTTCATTGCTGACATTGGAATTCCAATGAAAATCTACGAAACCCGCTTGAACCTCTCATGGGATCCTCCTTTCTCGCTTTTCAGCTTGAACTCTCTGTATCTAGCTTTCTCTCAAAACTCGCTACAACGAGTCAAGGTGACTAAAGGGGACAACAGGCTCGCGTGGTCTGTTTCATTCTGACGACATATGATGATGTCCTACATAACAAACAATTAGATCCTCATACTGGTCGAAATCAAGTATGAATGAATTCAACTTGAAAATGGGTACAACTGGTACTCCCTCATGAAGTTCCACTTCTTCGACCAACCAGGTCACAATCACGGGAAGGAGTTGATACTCTTTCGGTGACAATTTGCCCATTTTCTTTGCGAGTCTATCCAGCTCTTCACTCAATTCCTTTGTGCGCGTCTTCTGTTTCTCAGCAGCCTTTTTGAGAGCTGAGGCTTTGCCGCTTCGAATCCCCCACATTTTTGCATCAATTGTGATGATAGTGGTCCCTTTCACACCAATGACATCAATCTCCATTCCATGCATCAGCGAATTCCCACGTCTACGGAAACTCTCTACACATTGATAGCTGTTCGCAGTCAGGATTGATGCGACAAATCCCTCAAAGTCTTTCCAAGTTAGCAATTCCACGATTTCACCAATGCTGGCTCCCTGCTCTACTGCCAGTTTAGCAAGAGCGATTCTTTGTGTTCTATCAATGATGAAATTTTCATCAGTCTGTACAAGATCAAGTATCTCCAACACTTTTTTCCCCAAGGAGTCAGCAAGTGCTAGTTCACCATTCTCTTTGGTTTGTTTGAGAACTTCCATTATTGTGTTCAGAATATCTAGCGCCATTGTTATTTCTCAATAATCGCGCTAGTTTATAACCTCAATTGATAACAGTGGTTTAGGTGGGCTAATGTCTGAGCAGGAAGGATGGCGACGAGTACTCAAAGCATTTGAAGAGTGGATATATTATGAGAGTACAGAGTTTGGGCCTTACACTGGGTATTTTTCACTCGAGAATCTGAGAGACCTCACGAGTAAGGAACGAATAAGCTGGATGCAATCTATGTACGATGAGATAATCCCTGGTCGTGTAGAGCGGTGTAGAAGTGCTGGTGTTGCCTTTGAGGATTTCCTACCATACATGCCTGATCCAAAAGCACGTGAAGTCGTGCAATCTATGATAGACTTGACACAAGTTCTCTCCGATGATATATTGAGCATGAGTGACACAATCCATTCAATGAATGAAGAGTACCAATCCAGTGGTTTGGACGAAATTGTACCATTTCTTACGGAACTTGCAGAAGCAGAAGAAGGCATTCGCCATCACATGAGTCTGTTCAGTCAAGGTTTTGGAAAGCTCCGAAGTATGGGTCTTGAGATGCCTGATATGGAATAGGCCTAGATTCGATTAGTTATCGTGTCACTGACAAAGCTTAAGTACAAACTACGATTTGGCCAAACTGACCCTAATTAAAACGAGGTGAAAAACGCAATGGGTACTGAAACAACATCTACTGCCCATCGACATCGGGTCTCGAACACAAAAGGTGACTACCATCCAGCAGGTGACTGCGAAATTAAGTCACGAGGTGAATGTGTTCTTAGGTGACCGTAAGGTTTCGACGACTGCTTTTCAAAGTCTTGCTACATCGTTCTTCAGACTAGCGGATGCTAGGTTGAGTGATACACAGAAGCAGGTACTACGAATGAGTCATGAGCTGCTCAAGTATCATGATGTGACGCTGACAGCTCTTGCAGACCAGGTTGCACGTCGAAGTACTGTTCCCTATAGTACTGTGAAATGGAACTTACGCTCTCTGAAGAACATGGGGCTGCTGAGTGGTGGAACTCTCAGTAGTAAAGGACAGCTGGCCTGTCTGACACCTGAGGCTCAGATGTTAGCAGACTACCTAGAGAATAATCTCTAGTACATGGGGGCTCTTGAAGTCCCCTTCTCTTTTTTTTCCGTTAGGCATTCAAAAGAAGACTCTGGGAGCTCCCCAGTTCTCAACAAGAATTGCTTAGCTTTACATCCTTGTGTCATCGTATCTTCTTTTTGAACAGCTCCCATCCGTCAGGGATGAGAGCCTTGACCTCTTCAAGACTGATTGCCGAAGCAAGGACGATGTCGACGAATCTGCTTTCTCCAGGATCTAGTTTTCCAAGATTCCATTGGAGTCCGGTCGCCACATCCATCGGTCCGAGTTCGAGATTTTTTCGTAGATCAGGGGAGTCTTCACTGATTTGCAGCTTCGTGGGTGGTGATATTTCCCATCGGTCCGGTTCTGGACTAGACGCTAGTGCGACTAGTAGGGGGTTTCCATCATACACGAGCATAATGCCCGTGTCTGGATTATAGACACCCTTGTCGTCCTTGTAGCTAGCAGGACCTCCGACATCAAAATCTATGAACTCGTAGAGCTTCATGTTGTTGATGGTTTGTTCTGCTACATTCGTAGTCTTGTGCCGAAACAGCATGATGGGCTTATTGTGGCTCCAGACTTGAATGTCTGTCCGTATTGCTGGCACTCCATCCAGTAGAGGCGAATGACTCAGGGAAACTTCCAGCATCCCTTTTCCTGTCGCCTTACTCACTACAGAGAAGGAGTCATTCTCGGTAGACTCGGCCATGCAGAACATCTCATCTACATAGTATGTCTGCCAGAATCCGCCCTTATACCCTGTAGGATTCCGGAGTAACAAACGGTCCTTTCCGCGGGGATCTATCAGACTGAGGCGCTTCATGAAGAAACCCAGACTACCTCGTCCTCAGGTTATGCACTCGATGCAGTATGAGAGATCTAGCCTCGGCTTCCGGTTGCCGGTTTCCAAGGTCTCAGACATGACTGATCACGCTACCTATGCTACAGAACTGTGAGCCTATCATGATATAAACGTCATGATATATAGAACTTCACACAGTGTTTCACAGTTCATAAAGTTGATAAACCATGCACCAAGACCGTGACAAGTCCGGGTGAGTTCTTCCTATGACTAGCCTTAATGTTGAACAGCTGCAGAAATGGTATCGTAAACAGCTTCGAAAGAAGTCAAAAGACTTCATAAAACAAGCTGAGAAAAGTTACAAGATTGTGGAAACTGCTCTAAAGGATATTGAGGAAGTATCAAAGCAGTTTCAAGAAGATGAAGATGAAGAACTCGAATCCGGTGGTATCGCAGCCCGGTTTGCATTGAAAATTGGGGAGATTGTATCCGATTTCTATGTCGACAAGGATATTACATACAAGAACACTGAAGAAATGCAAAGTGAGATTCAACACTTCATTCAAGAACTGTGGGGTGCAGGATCTAGATGGATTCGGAGGATGGACAAGCGTTACAAGAATGTGATTAAATCACTTGACACCTATATGAAGGAACTTGCCCGAGAAATGAACAAGATAAGCAAGCTGTTATTCGAGTACAGCTGGGTCAAAGATTTAGAGCGAATTGGTGGCCGTATAGATACACTTCATGATTTGACATTTAGCAAAGAGATCTTCGAAGAACAGATCCGTCAAGTTCGTGACAAGATTCAAACTGCACAGACTGAATACGATTCGGCGAAGAAAGCATACGATGATTTTACTGACACATCCAATGTGGCAGAACTCCTCAGTCTAGATGAACAAGCCGAACATATTGGTAGTCTTCTTCGAATGAAACTGAATCCATTGAAGAAGCAAGTAAAGAAATTCTTCCAACATGATACTGGTGTTCGAATTAGTCCTCCTGGTCAAAGAGCATTGACTCAATATTTCGAAGACCCTTACATAGCAATCGCAGAGGAATCGGAGGGCTATCCTAATCTTATTGAAGGATTAAGTGGGCTACAAGAGGCAATCGAGAAAAGAAAACTG
Organism: Candidatus Thorarchaeota archaeon AB_25; assembly: GCA_001940705.1. GTDB lineage: Archaea > Asgardarchaeota > Thorarchaeia > Thorarchaeales > Thorarchaeaceae > SMTZ1-45. The sequence goes on along the minus strand of MEHG01000043.1, from coordinate 8,756 downwards.
CCTCTCAAGGATCGACTTGCACGACGGGCTGTGGAAGAGGTAGAAGCAATTCGAAATGGAGCATTACAGAAGTTCCAGGACCAAGCAAAAGAGATTGAAAACAAACGTCATACATACGCTGGTTCTGATGTGTACTCAAAGAACGAAGCCCTTCAAGATGCATTAAATGAAGCGACAAAGAACCTCGAATACCATAAGAACGATCTCCTTCGAATCAGGGATGATATTGAGAGACAGATTGACAAAGTGAAAGAGTTCAAGACACGCATTGAAACAGAGATTAGTGATGCCTTCAGTGAGAGAGTCACAATACAGATAGAAGTCAGTCTAGAACCATTGCTTGAGATGTGCAAGGTATAGTCGCTTTGGGGATGGAGACTTTGAGAGTCTTAGTCACTTCGGAGCAAGATATCGCGAGCTTGAATATCAAAGATATTCTCATCAACGACTATGGATTCTCTCAAACTGATGATACATTTGAAGGAAATCCAATATTCTCAAGGGGCGAACACGCTAAGCTCATAACAACAAATCGGGACATGATTAACTGTGACCATCTAGAGAGTCATTTTGACACCGAGGCATTCATCTTCTGTTCTAGACATCGTGCTGAGTCAGGAAAACCCGCACTACTTGTTCATAGTACTGGGAATCTTGGTGGCGAGGCACTCTTTGGTGGAGCCCCGCGTCAACTCTCGGTTTCAGCTCCTTCCCTTGTTTCTGTTGCACTCAAGAAGCTGTTTGAAGAACGAAACTCAGCTGGATTAGATGATTTTGATGTATCATTAGAAGTAACACACCATGGGCCTACATCTATGAAGACTCCCCTTGTGTTTGTGGAACTTGGAAGCTCAGAGGAATATTGGAATCATCAAGAAGGTGCGAGGGCTGTAGCTGCTTCAGTGATGGATTGTGTTGATGAACCACTTTCGGGTGACGCTGTGATTGGTTTTGGTGGTACACATTATGCAAGTAAGTTCAACAAGCTCGTATTAGAACGAGGTTACAAGATTGGTCATATGGCTCCAAAATACACACTCAATGATCTGACGGTTGACGTACTTAACCAGATGATTACTCGTTCAACAAATCCGATTGTATCTGCCATCATAGATTGGAAAGGTATGAACGCTGAGAATAAAGCACATGTTCTTCCGATGCTTGAGGTGGCTAAAATCGAAGTGATTCGCGCTAAGAAAGCATAATTTTGTACACCATCTCACAATTTTTCCATAATTGTATATTTCTCAATTAGAGAACTACATTCCCGAAAGGCTAATTACACTCCCTGACACAGAACGAACAATATCGCTATCTTAGAAGGGGATGCTATGGCCACCGAGAAAACAGAGGCTGCCGTTGAGGAAATCCAAAAAAAGGTAGACAAGCTGTCTAAGAAACTAGATGATGTTGCTAAGTCGGTAAAAGGACTGGACGCCACAAAGAAACTTGACGATCTAGCAAAGTCTGTCGATGGCATCGACTCGGCTGTTAAAGAAATCAAAGATTCTAAAGAATCTACAGTCATCATAAAGAAGCTTGATGACCTTCTGGTATCTCTAGCTGATGGTGATGTTGTACCCAAGAAGCTTGATGATCTTCAGAATTACATTGCTGAGTTCTCAGGTATTGAGGAGAAAGTTCAGGATTTGGCTGGTCAATTTGAGGAAACAAAGGAGATAGTAGGAATCATTGTACGCCAATTGGATGATATTGAGCGGAAATACAATATCGCACTCGACAAAGTCACAGAAGCAGTTGATACACTCACAGACTATGTAAAGTCTGGAGCGGCGGCACCTCCTGAAACTAAGAAGCCTTCAAAGAAACCACCTAAGGAAACTGAAGAAGAGGCACCCAAAGTTAAACCCCCTGACATGGCTAGCTTGCCATCAACTATTGACGCACTAATGGATAATTTAATGACTTTGGTTATACCACAAACTGAAGCAACCGAGATGGCGGAAGCGCTTGAGGAAGTCCGTGACGAACTTACCACGATGATCAAGGGACATACCCCTGTCCTGTTCCAATTTGGTAGACGAGCTCGTGAATTGAAGTCCTATCCTCCCACCGCTACGTTGAATGAGAATGATATCGCTAGTCTAAGTCGAGAAATCAAATCATGGAAGGGAAAACTCAAGGAAATGGCTGCGAGTGGTTAGTGTTCTTCTTCTTGCGTACTGAAGAACCAAGTTTCACAGACATAGGTTTATCTCGATGAAACCACATGGAACCACAAGTGACTCACTTTCGGTTACTTCACCGTAGGCGAGGCTAAATAGAGCTGGACTGGTCCAACTCTTACGATAACAACAAATCAGTGGGTTTGACATTCATGAATCTCAAAAAGCACAAAGATGAATTCGCTGTTCGGATGAAACTCCTTGACGCTGCAGCTGACAATCAATTAGCACAGGAATTAATCGAGCTACATGAAAAGAAGTGTATTGAGTGTCAGGAAGACCGGTTAAGTTGCACAGTTCGACCTGCATGCAAGAACAGGAACTACCTGAATGCCCTCATCGAGATTGATGTCACACCACAGGACCTACCTAGTTTTTGTTATAGCCAATATCTTGAGCAGATACGACGATTCATTATTGATAAGAAAGGACGAGGAATGGAGGATAGAAGAATCCCCATCAAGGATTTACTCTCAACTCTTGGCGTGAGTTCTATCCGTCATTTCACGACCAAATTCAAGAAAATCTGGACGAACTTTTCTTCAGCACATAAGGAAAATATGATGCTGATAATTGGAGATAGTCTACTTTTCAGGTTCGATTATGCTAGAGGGATTGTTACACTCAATCCAATACATGATCAAATAGAGAACTACGAAGTGTTCAGTCTCTATTGTCAAACTTTCTCGAATTATTATAATCTGAAATCAAGTGTTCAAGATCTAACATTGAATTGGTGGCTTCTCTCGATCAATGTAGAGAAGCACACACTCAGCAGTGTGAAGAACCAACTGAAAGCTAAGTCCATACAAGGCTTTGAAACCGTTTATGCAGCCGAGGTTGATGAAAAGGTCAAAATCCAAGCTGAAGTTATTGCAGGAGATGAATCATCATCTCTTGAAGCAGGTCAATTGAGGGACCTGTTCGAACGTGTATCAAAGTTCGAGAAGCAAGAATAACCTGACAATATACCGGCCTAAACTATGGTCACTGTTGTCAGCGGTGGGATGCGCATATGAGTGAAAATGCAGCTATAGAAGTAATATCCGTATTGAAGAAGAATCTCGGCATTACAGATGCCGAGTCCAAGGCATTACTACCTGTGTACCTTGGTGGGAACATGACTGCTGGCGGAGTGTCTCTCATGTCTGGCGAGAATCTGCCAAAGGTCAAGAAATCCCTTCAGCGACTAGCAAAGAAGGGACTGATCAAAGAAATTGATGGCATAGTCCCAGTATATCGTTCTGTGCCGCCGAACTTGGCTCTTTCAGATGAGCTAGCTTCCTTCCTCGGTGAAGTCCAAAATCTGATTGATATATCTGAGAAGACCTTCAGCTCAAAATCTGAAGAGATTGACAAAAATGTTGAGAAGGTTATTACTTCTCAGACTCAATCTCTAGAAACGGTAAGGACCTCGCTAACAAAATACGAAGATGAAATGCTAAAGCTGGTGGGTAGTCGCATTGAACAGGTCAAAGCAACAGCTACAGCAGTGATGGGTGCCCTCTCTGAAGACGTTGAGGACATTATGAACAAACTTGACGCATCACTTGATAACAGGTTGGGTGCTAAGCTCACTGAACTGCAAAATGAGATTGACAAGAGTCAAGTCGGATTAGAAAAAGATGTGAGGCGTATTTCTAGCGAGTTTGACAAGTGGTTGAAAGCTGAAAGAAAGACAACTTTAACTTCCATTTCTGAATTTGAAACAAAAGCACAATCGCTCATTGGACTCGCACGGGATGCAGTTACAAAAGCACTTGAAGCATCCTCTAATTCACTGCAGAACATCACTCAAGAAATGACAAAGGTACTGAGCTCGATGACCTCTAATGCATCCGATAGCGGCGTCGAGATTCTCAATTCAGTGTCAGAAGACCTCACTCAACTTCTTGCTCTCTTGGAAGGTGAACTAAGCCAGACCTACATAGCCGGTCAAGAGTCATTGCGCGAAGTTTTAGCTCAAACCCGAACCATACCCACCGAGTTCGGAGAGTTCACAAAGAACAAAATCAAATCAGCTGCAGAAATTATTGAAGCTGTCAGTGGGGATATTGATGATTGGAAAGAAGAAGTATCTAGTTTCATGGATGTGTCATCCAGAGGCGTAACCTCCCAACTTGAACAGGTAGCATCCACTGACGAGAATTACATAGATGTGATGAAAAACACTCTTACATCGCACATTGAGAAATTGAATGGAATGATTAGTGAGGAATATCACCAAGTACAAGGTCTAGCAACGAGTCTTGGAACTGATTGTGAAAATACACTTGCTGATACTCGGGTCCTGCTGCTTGAGCTCCTAGAAATACAGAATGCGACAGAGGAAGCAGGGTGTGATGCAGCTGCTAAGATACTTCATTCCGAACTTGACAAATGGGTGGAAGGCACTGTAAAATCCATCGAGAAGGATTTGAAAACAACATCTGATGATATTTCCACTATACTTGATACAGAATCTAGTGAGTTACACACACTAGCTGATGCGATGAACAGTAGATTGAAATCCGCATTCAATTCGATTATCAAATCTACAACCACAAAGAATGAGGCTTTGATCACATCTGTTAAGAAAACAACACATGACTTTGAGGCAAGTGTTGGATCAAACCTAGAGGAACTGATTGGAAGTTTTGCTGTTACTACAGAAAAACAAGTTCGGGATTCGAAGAAACTCTATGAACGTCTGAGAGACCGGCTTGATAAACGAATGACTCAGAGAGTTACTACCATCAGCTCCCAGGCAGATAAGATTGAGGCTGAAATTCAAGCAATAATCAAACAACAAGTAGATCGAATTGACCTACACACAATGGGTATACGCGATGAGTTTCATACACATCTCGAAGACATAACACGCCAATTCATTACTTTGACCCAAGGTATCGAAGCGACATTTAATGGTCTTCTATCAAGTCAGACTGTTGAGGCTCGTGACCTAATTGCATCTACTCATACGGAGTTCAAGAGTGCTCTGAAATCTGAAATGACTGGTCTAAAGGAAGACTCTATGAAATTACAACAGGAATACTCCACAGAGCTCGGATTAAAGATAGAGGAAGTTGCCTCTTCAGTAGCCACCGTGAAACATGCACTTGAGGAGTTATCAGTGCAAAAGCGATTCGAAATCTCCGAGAGCATGGCTACTGCTCTTACCACGCTGGAAACTTCAATTCGTAGTACTGAGGACAATTTACGCCAGATGGAAACTGGTACCATCAATCAGTTCACAGAGAACCTTGACCAAGTCAGTCAAGAATTCAATACTACTGTTGATGGTGCACGAGATACTATCATTGAGCGGCTGGACAATGTTCGGTCAGTAACAACTGAAGCACTTGAGAAGAGCACTACTGCAGCTAAGAGCACAGCTGATGCATTCATCTCAGAACAGAAGGATCACAAACAGCGATACTTAGCTGATACTAGCAAGAAGATAAACCGACTTGCTACTAAACGAGTGAAAGCATCTAAGTTGAATATTGAGGAGTTTCGTACGGAACTCTCTGAACGTGAGACCAGTGGAGTAAAAGGCAGAAATTCTGCTAAAGAGGAAGTCATTCAAGCTGTTGAAGTAAGAAGAACCGAAGTGACGCAAGCCTTTGATGCTGCATCAATTTGGGTTGATTCCACGGTTTCTAATGTGGCTACATCACTAGAGACTTTTGGAACCAAATTAAGTAATGAACTCACATTGATGCAAAGTACTCTCTATAAGGCTGCAGAGGAAGCTTCTGCAACAGTTATTGAACGTGGCGACACTGATATTGACAAGTTTGCAGAGATTACAAAAACACTCTTCCAAGACGCAGAATCCACTGTCAGCGCAAGAATTGATGACTTCGGAAGTAGTTGCGCTACTGCACTGGCAAAGGGCAACGATGCATTCACATCAATGCCCAATATTATGGCAGAGAGAATCGTAGAAGTTGATAAAGCAGTCACCCAAGAGACAAACCAAAACTATAGCATGGTAGCAGAGAAACTAGCATCTTCGTTCACCGAGTTCCAACGATCATCTGAGTCTGCATCAGAAGATTTTCGAAACCTGCTTGAACAGGCATCAATTCAAACAACCGAGAAACGGAATGAGGCAATCAAAGCAGTACAAGAGAATGCGATTCTGACTAATCAACATGCGGCTAGAAAGTTGGAATCTATAGGTTTGGAGCTAAAAACACAACTTAGCACTCAATCTTCTACTCTGATTGAGAAAGCCCAATCTGATTTAGCCGCCAAGAATCTAGTACTAACTGAAGTTGTTACAAGTGCAAGCAATCAATCAAATGAAGGAATAACTATGCTTAGACAGTCGCGTAGTGATGCTCTCTCGAAATTCAGTGATCAGGTGGATAAATCCTTCCGGCGATGGGCAAATAAAAATAAGAACGAGATTGTCGCACTCAGTGAGAATGTCCAAGAAACAATAGCAGGAGTGACTGATTTGACTACTACGGCTGTTGATACGCTCAGCGAAATTCATTCTGCAGCTGAGAAACTTCTAGTTGTTCCCACTGAGAGAACCTGGTACCTCAGTGGGACTCAAGAAGCATGCGCTCATATCAGCGATATGGCTCATCGCGCAGAAGAATCAGTAGTTGTTTCAGTTCATGATTTGTCGTGTCTGGATCTGAAGAAACTTGCGAGGATTAAGAAACCTCGGAGGAGAGTACTCATTGTACCCGAAACTGATGAACCAGACCCAGCTCTTGAAATAATGGATGGTTGGCGAATCCGACATACAAAGACACCAATGCTTCTCACAGTTATTGATGACCGTGAGATTCTTGTCGGAGGCGCACGAGATTCGGATACTCCAATAGCTGTAATATCCGAGGATGCGTCATATCTCAAACTATACCATGATGTGCTGGGTCCGCGGTTGATTCGGAACACGGTGGCTTGATCAGAGAGTCAATGAATATAGGATGGCATCCTCATCAAAGTAGTAGCCAGGAATCTTAGTAGAAGCAACGAAGCCCTTTGATTCATAGAGTTCTCTAGCTGCGACATTGCTCTCTCGAACTTCAAGATGACATGTGCGAATATTGCTGTCCCTCAGATGACCTAAGATGCTCGATAATAATATCGAACCTTTCCCCTTCCTCCGTTCATCCACTTGGATAGCCAGGTTGAGAATGTGGCCTTGCGACAACCGCGTATCGGTCTCCCATACCGCATAGCCTATCACTTTAGTACTCTCCTCAATAACATCCATGAATAGTACCCTTGATTCGCCTGATACTATTTGTCCCCCCTGAAGGCAAATATTGAGGAAGATTGAGTATTCCCACGCGACTGGAAAGCTGGCTCGTTCTATCAACATGATTTCGTCGAGATCTTCTAGGCGAACTCTTCTAATCATGATATCAGCTCACACAAAATCTGGCTAAAATGGTCGGTTTTCTCCATAATCTCGTTCAACAGAATTTCCGCATGAAGAGCAATAAGCTGCATCCTCAGGAAGAGGACTGCCACAGAATTGACAAGATGCACCCACACGAAGATAGACTGACTTTGGTTTATGAGGTTGGACAAATCTTCCATCTTCAGCCCAATTCTTGTTCACCCACCAGAAGCACATCATCATAATGAAAAGTGTCGATATCATCAAGACCGGAGCAAGATTTCCAGCAAAGAAGAACGGGAATATGAAGAAGGTACCACCTTCTCCGAGATTCAAAAGAGCAACACCTAATCCAAGTATGATGAATCCAATTGTAATCGTGTACAGATCTCTATTCTCCAAGCGCAACTCACCATCGAGTCTTGTAAAGTATCTAGATTTGAAGCCCCAATTGTTGGCCACCTATTAAATTATGGCTCAAAGTATCATAGATACTACATATAAAACGCACATAAGACATATCAACAACAGATGAGATATCGTCTATTGCCAAGCCACCGATGTAGTGACTAGCAAAGATGACTACAAGATGGTGCGGGGGTTTGAAAGGATGACGCCAACTGACAAGAAGAAGAAAACCAAGCCGAGGGCAAAATCAAAGTATCTCTTCAAGATCACGGTAGTGGGTCCTGACGATTTGCTACTGGAGGATGTTCTTTCGACCTTCGACCCAGTTTTGAAAGTTGATGGAATACGAATTGTATCAGCTGGCCATTCCACAGATGATTCTGATGTCAAAGCTGTCTTCATGTCTCCAAAACATGCCGCACTTGATATTTTACTATCTTTGACTTACAAGAGTGCAAGTGCAGTCATCATCGTTTTGAAAGATCCTGATCCTGAGTTGGAAACAATATACAGGAATGAAATCCGTGAGAATCTTGGTGCCAAAGTTCCCACACGGATTGTTACAATTGGGTCCTCCCTTGATGAATTCAAGCGTAATGAGATACATCACATCTTTGATGACCTGATAGAAGAAATCCTTGCTCAGAGAGAGAAGGAACATAAAGCGAAAGAGAAGAAGAAGGAAAAGAGCAAGAAGAAAAATGAGAAGGATACGAAAAAGGCAAAGAAGAAGAAGAAGTGACACGTAACACGAAGCTTTTTCTCACTTCCAGCTTGTTTCCTGCTTGGTGTCAATAGTGGACTCAGAGAAG
>MEHG01000042.1 GCA_001940705.1 Candidatus Thorarchaeota archaeon AB_25 | reverse complement strand
TCGCTGTTCTTGGCACCTCTAAAGATGATGAACCATATTCTAGCCTTGTTGGATTCGTTGTGACCGATGACCTGCGAGAACTAGTGTTTGCGACGATGCGTCAGAGGCTCAAATACAGAAACCTAGAAGCAAATCCTAGGGTCACATTCATGATTGACGATAGAAATGTGCAGGATAATGACTTCAACGAAACCACGTCAGTAACAATTGTAGGTTCGGCTGCTGATGTGAAAGGGAAAGAGAGAGAAAAATATGCCTCATTGCTAGTGGAACGCCATCCTATTCTTGCAGATTTTGTAGGTTCTCCTGACTGCGCAGTCATCAGAGTGGCTATTGACAAGATCTATGTAGTAAGTGATTTTGAATCGGTCGTGATGATTGGTGTTTAGTTGTCTACTATATTCATGATCTATCCTGCAGCCCAAGCATGTATTGCCTGGTCCATGATTCCCCAGAGGCCAAACTCGACCAAGTACCGGTAGAGGGAACCGACATGCAAGAGGATGATGAATGAGAGGGTGAGCATTATGAGCTCTCGATACACCTCTGGTTTCTTTAGGCTTGCAATGATACTCTCCTCATCTGTCTGTATGAATGCAGCAGCGAACATGAATCCATAATAAACCGAGAAAAGACCTACGAACAGTCTTAGATAGTTCGGAATCACTGGGTTTCCAAAGAGAATGAACGTATCACTGTCAGGGTCAATCAAGATGATTGAAGTTGAGGGCGGGTCTCCAACTAAAATCCAGTTCTTTCCATCGATCTCAATATAGTCCGCCTCATATGGTTGAGCTAGATAATAGCCACCAAACTCTTGTGTAATAACTCCAGCAGCTCTGTCTACGAAGAAAATACGGCCATTGTTCGAGTCCGTAATCATGTAGGTGCCATTTCCAATGTCATCACAGTCTCTAGCCCATCGTAGTTCCCCTCTCGGGAATGAAAGGCTGAACTCCCAGACTACTTCCTTCGTATTGTAGTCGACCTCGATTATTCTACGATTCTCACTGTCGCAGATGATGATGTTACCATTATCCCTGATATCTGGGTTATGTTGGTGGTTTAGAGTGTCGAAGTCCTCTGGCTCTCCGTACCACCAGATGACCTCCTTAGTATCTGTGTAATTCACTTCGAGAATGAGGTTGAAGTTTCGTATCGAGATCAATAAAGAATCGTAACTGCGACCAAGTCTTGTACCATTGACCCATTCTGCATCATTGGTATGAGTCCAATCACCAGTGGGGGTCTGAACATACTCCAAAGCCTCTTGGCTCCATCCTGCATTTATGGCCAGCTCGGTCCAGTTGATGTGGTCTGGGTTTGTTGGGTCCCACTCCCACACGATGTCATTCGGATCACTGATATTGAGTTCGATAATGCGACCGGGTGCTGTGTCAGCCACCATGACATTCCCATTCGGCATCATCTCTGCCTCGTGGACAAATCTCTCTGGGATATCGCTCTCCCAAAGAACATTGAGTTCTTGATCAAGAATGAATACTTTGCCAATGTTGTCGCATGCAAGAAACGACCCTGCATAGTCCCCTTCGGTGATATAGTCTACATCGAGGACCATTCCAATTGGCTGAAGAGTTGGCATATACATCAAGAACACAGGCAGTGTAACCCCTCCAAATATTGCCAAAGTGATGATGAGTAGCGACCTGCGTCTCAACGTCATGCCCCCCAGAAGAATGACAGAATAGCCAGCGCAATGAACGCGATTAGATAAGTCCCGGTGTAGGTGCTTATTGATTTCCAGACAATTCCTTTGAAAGACATCCCTGTATTGTGCCTTCGGTCATAGAACGTAATCACAACTACAGAAATCAACAGTGCAATGATGAGAAGCAGAGGGACCATGAGAAACCATGTGAGATCACTGAGTCTCATGACCATGTAACTCAGAAAACCAAAGAGCAGTCCCATACTAAGTTTGCTCCAATACAGGATGATGTCCAATTCATAGCGAGAAGATGGTTGCTTGTGAGCTGTTTCTTCCTGCATTGCAAAGCTGCCTCTCTATACTCACTGATAATAGAACCAAAACTCACACTATAATACTCTTACCCTTTTTCAAATGTGTAGATAAGCAAAGAAATCGATATCTGGACCTCACTACTAGGATGCGAACCCTTTAGTATCATGAAATACTAGTAAAATGAGGTGGGCGTCCGTGAGGAATCATGGTAAACTTACCTTCCATTAGTTTGCCACACCCAATGACTTCTTACTATCGCCCACCCCTTTTGAATTCATATTCTGTCAGGGGCCTTTAGTAGGCATTCGCGCGGTGGTGGAACCAGGTTGACAAACTCACTTTATTTTCTAAGGCACGCTGAAACCAAGGAAGACGAATCCACTCCGGTTCGTGACTGGAGAATCACTGACGCGGGTATAGACTTGACTAGAGAACTGGTAAGGTCTGAGAAATTTGGCGAGATTCATGGAATCATTCATTCGAGTGAAGGAAAGGCTCGACAAACTGCAGAGGTCTTTGCAGAGGGGATAGATGTCCAGATGTACCAACTATCCGGTCTAGATGAGCTGAGCCGTGAGCATGAAGGAGCACTCACCTATGAGGAATATCGGGATAGAGTTCATACGACTCTTAGGGATCCAGAGAAGAGCGTTCCCGGGTGGGAATCAGGTGCATCCGCTCTGAAACGCTTTGAGGATGCAGTGAGAAAAGTGGACATCATGTTCCATCGCAAGAACGTGCTGATTGTCTCTCATGGATTAGTTCTCACTCTCTATTTTTGCAAGCTGAAGAATTTTGAATCAATAGCATATGAGCGATGGACCCAGATCAAGTTCCTCGCCTGGGGACTTGTCAGAGAAGGTCGTGTTCTAGTAGACCTCGTTTAACCACCTAACCTTTTTGAGCACCGCTGCAATACGAAGCGAAGTGATTTGACATGACGAAGGTCACAAAGAAGATGATTACATCGTTTTCCAAGTTCAAATCGGAATGGGAGAAGGATGCAGGAAAGCCAGAGAACACGATCATGTACTACCTTATCGCTGCCCTCAATATAGAGAAGGATCCTAAGCTCGCAGACCAGATGATGACAGTCATTGTTTCCAAGAAGCATTGCATCAAAGACAGCGGGTCTCCAACTGGTTTGAAGCTTAGTCGGAGTGCCAAGTACTTCATCGGTCAGTTCAAGAAGAATCCGAACATCGCACGATCATACGTTGGTGGAACTCCTGAGAATGGCTATAGGTTCAACAAAGACAAACTGGTCATGACTGTTACAAAGAAACAGGAACATGGTAAGGGTCTGAAGATATTCGTCGATAGTGGCGGCAAGGACATGGACACACCATTACAGCTCCAAGCTAACAATGACGGAGAATGGAAATTAATAGAGTATTCCTCCGTCTGTACTGGTGTTAGGAAGACTCCTCAGGAAGAGGGCGACTTCTGATTCTATAAGGGTCCTTGAAACCCTTTTTTCTTTCTTCTCACACTCTCTAAGTCTGAATAGATTAGAAGGTGGGGGCATACAAGAGCACTCTGCGATGGAGAGGATTTTCCATTTCCAAGTTTTTTTCCTACTGATCCTACCCGGTCACATTTCCTTGTTTTCTAATTGGTAACCATAATACTTATATATTGTAATACTATTACAAAATACATGTCAACCGTAAGAGTTCGCGTGGAACTGCGACGGTTGGAGGAGATGCAGGAAAAATGGCTGATGAAAAAGCGAACAACGAGTCCTTCGCCAAGCGAGGGAACGGAAATCCGGGACTCAGAACGCTAGATTCCCTGTACTACGACTATGCTCGCATAAGGTGAGCGATTACGGAGGTAATAGAAATGGCACTTGCAAAAACCAATAGAAAGAAACTAAACAAAGCCAAGAAGGCTTGGACAGCCGAAGCACTGGCTTATGCCTGGCTCTACCAAAGGTAGGTTTGGGTCGTAGCATCAGCCATGCGGATCAACCTATAGGGTCGTGCCCGTGTCTGGCGCGGGCACACTCATTCTTATTTTCTCAACCTGCTCATTTTTCTCGGTGATTTTATACCCTTGACAAGGTACAGAAGGGCATGGGGGCGCAAGTCAACAAACAAGCATCCTCGTACATGATCTATGATGCACGGGGTCCCTTAGGTATCTCAGGAACAGATGCGGTCTACGAGGCAGCTATAAAGATTGCAGATGAGATCATGGAGGGTATCGATAGGCTGACGCATTCCAACACCATTGAGACTGCTACGCTATTCATAACGGGTTCTGGGGCGCAGCTCATTCTTCTCGCGAGGTCATTCGATGAGGAACTCATTGCTCCAGCATTCCGGAGTACTCTCAAGAGTGTGTCATATGATTCTGAAACGGGGTACATCCAGCGATATGTAATCCCAATCCTTGATATCGAATAGGCTAAGAGTAGGGTTCATATGGCACCCTGCCCCTTCGTCGCTCAGGTGTTTGGACCAATGAAACTTGAACGTTTTGAGCTTGAACGAAACCAGTCTGAGTGGGAACATCATGTCGACTACAATCTCAGTGAGAGTGGCGTGGAACCACTACACATCAGAGACCTGCTTGACACAAAGGAGTTGAAGGATCAACTTCTGGACATGCAACTTGGATACTCTCAGACAAACGGTACCGTTCCTCTTCGTCAAGCGATTTCCTATCATTATCCTGGAACCACGCATGAGCATATCCTCGCCACTACTGGAGGGGCTGAGGGTAACTTCGTAGTTACTTGGTGGTTGCGTCATGAGAATCCCGATCGTGATGAGCTCGTCTTTCTAGTTCCAAACTACATGCAGATAGGCGGTATCTGGAAGAACCTCGGAGGAAAGCTCATTCCCTTCAAGCTCGAGATGGTTGATGGTGAGTGGGTACCCGACCTTGAGGGTCTGAGAGCTAAGGTTTCCGAGAAGACTGCTGCCATTGCCATATGTACACCCAACAACCCCACCGGGAAACTGCTGTCTGAGGAAGACCTGAAGACCATCGTTGACGTCGCCGCTGAACACGGTGCATGGGTGGTGTCAGATGAGATCTACCGGGGCGCCGAGCTCCGGGGGGATAAGGCTCCTTCAGCGCATGGTCTCTACGACAAGGTCCTCGTCACGTCAAGTCTGTCTAAGGCATACGGACTTCCTGGTCTGAGGTTGGGGTGGGTAGTCTGTCCCTCGCCTGAGGTTGCACACGAACTCTGGACCTATACTGACTACACCACTATCTGTCCTGCAAAGACGAGTGACTGGCTTGCGACTCTTGCGTTGCAACCCGATGTTCAGACCAAGATTGAGAAGCGGACACGAAAGGTGGTCAGTGAGAACTGGGCCATATTGGAGAAGTGGATTGACTCTCATTCTGACCTGATGTCGGCAACAGCTCCTGAGGCTGCGGCAATCTGTTTCATCAAGATGAAGGACGGCATTGACACAGCGGATTTCACAATGCGGCTCAAGGAGGAGAAGAGTGTCCTCATTCCTCCCGGTGAACACTTCGAGATGCCTGGCTTCATTCGTATTGGATTCGGTAGCGAGAAGGAGTATCTTGAACCTGCACTGGAGAGGATCAGTGAACTCTTGGACGCATATCGATGATTTGACCTGAAAATCATGTTCTCATTGCACTTTTGACCTTTCACAACTCTAAATGTCCGTTATATTCACATATTTTCAGAAAATAAGGTCTATTATTGGTTAAGATATCACCGCTGAAGTTATTCGCCCTCTTTTTTGAATATGGTCTCTTTTGTCTCTTTGGTCATGTTGAACACACATTTTGAATGTATTTGTTCCTACCACATTCATGCAGTCGAAAGCAGGCTGCAGGATGCAAGCGAAAATGGCGACAGAGGTGAAACAGCCGGACTCGAAGCCAATGAGTGATGAGCTCACGGAGAAAGAGAAACGAGATCTTATGCTGTTGGTGGAGCTGGCGAGGATCTATGATGGTCCGTAATGGGAGGTCATAGGAATAATCGGACGTGTGAACAATTGTCGGAGACAGAGATAGAAGATGAGAATATACTAGGACATTTCCAAGAGGCGATTCAGAGAGTAGAGGTTTCTGGAGAGATGAGGTCAGCGATAGGGGTCGAGTATGCATGCCTGCGCTCAATGATGCTCGAGCCCCGGAACGCAACGATGTGGAACGCACTGGCCTTGGTCTATATGATGTCCGACTGTGCACAAGAGGCTGAGGAGGCCATTGAGAGGTCTCTCGATATCGACACATCCAATGCATGGACATGGACTATCTGGGGAGACCTCCTTCGACAAGAGGGAAGGTTAATGGAATCAGAACGAGCATATCGAATGGCAACGGAGCTAGATCCAAACGACATTCATGCCATGAGGTACCTTGCAGTACTCAGATCAGAGAGAGGTGCCCATCCGGAAGCTGTCGACCTGTTCCAGACACTCATCTCATTCACACCCAACGATCAAGACCTATGGGATGCATACGCTACATGTCTTCGAAGGTTGACAGACTGACTACTCTATGTGTCTGAAGTCATCGGCCAAGTTGCTACTCAAGCCTTTCTTAGTGGCAAGATAAGTTGTGATGAAGGCTGAAACAAAGCTCAGTAAAATAATCCCTGTGAGCAGGGGTAGCGGTAGGACTATGAATACGGGGAGCCGGGACCAAATGATCTCAGTAGTGACACCGAGGAAAGCGAGCGGAATCTGAAGCATGAGTAGTGACAGGAACAATCCCACTATGGACCCTATCAAAATCCCTAGAAGCATACTCATTCCCACATCAACAAGGACTGAGGACATGACTGAGGAATTGGGCGTACCCAGTGCCCTCAGAATAGAGAATTGCTTTTGAAGCCGTCGCGTCTTAACCACTGAGATGATCATCAGTCCGGCTGAAAGGTAAATCAGTGAGAACAACAGGTTGAGGGTGTAGACTCCGTAGATTGACTGCCCGGTTCGTGAGTCCAACACCTCGTCAATGTTCGCCTGTGATGAGACTATCTCCTCAGTCGTGAAATTAGCGATGCTTGTGATTTCCTCCATCACTCTTGTATAGTTTGCATCATCTGCGAGGTCAACATAGACTTTGTTCACATTTGAAGTGTTGAGGATGTTTTGAATATAGCTAATATTCATGATTAGAAAATCACGGACCTCTGGTTCACCAGGGAAGTAGCTTTCTGTTCTGGCAGCATAATCTGTGGACATCACGTCAACGACGGAACAACTTAGTGTGTAATTCTGCTCCGCTGTTTGAATTTGCACTACCACAGAATCATCGTAGACAGGTTGCCCGGAAGAATACTGAGGCACAGGCATGAACGTGCTGATGACGTTAGCCTGATCCTCGGCAAGAAGCGGGACTGTTTGATAAGGTTCCCCACTTAGCGTAAAGTAAGGCAGCAAGAAAGCAGTCTGAACCCAACTCATTGGATCGATTGCATAGATACTGAGTGATGTGTTCACGAGAACTGCTTCCTGTGATTCGCTTGCCAGCAAATACATGACTTTTGCATATGTCTTCAACATGGCACTTGCACTATTCACACCTTCAATAGCTGTGATGTTTGCAACGATGTCACTAGTGACGTTTCTCAGATTTTCATCAACATTGATGACGATGTCTGCCCCCACATCAAAATTGAACAGCTCATCCATGTGAGTCGAGCCTGTTGTAGATGATACCACTGAGAAGAACCCTGCTGTGAACACGAGTCCAATGAACATCACGCCCATTGCCTCACTCTTCTTTGCCAAGATTGCGTTCCGAGATATCATCCGGACTCCTACAGTCCGTGACGCTCCTCGGAACAGGTTGAACAACTTCGATTTTACAAAGGAAGTGGGAATCGAGATGATTCTTGATATTGATACGATAAAGGTTCCAAACATTGTTATGACCAGGAGAGCAAAGAGAACCATTCCAGTGGGAGTAACTCCACCTGATCCTAGTGTTGATAAAAGGGGTGTTAGGAGAAAACCTGCTACTAAGGCTGCTATCACCTCAAACACGGGAGTGCGAATCATTTCCTTTCCTGCGAGTGTTTGTCTCTCAACAACTGAGTGAGCCTCTTCAGGTGTCATAAGGAGAGCACTGACTGCTGATGGTAGTGATATGGCAAAACCAATGACAAATGAAAACACGAAGATGATTCCAATTGAAGTCGGTTCTAGAAGTAAGTTGAAAGTAGATAGTTCCTCTTCACTGAAGACGAGAAGCTCTCTTACTCCTCCTGAGAGAACCGCTGAAAGAACTCCTGTTAGCACAGCACCCAGGCTTCCAATCACTCCAGTCACAAGAGCGCTAGATATGACCCAGTTGAATGCCTGCCATCCTGAGGATCCTCTAGTGATCAGGGTACCAGTGTCCCGTCTGCGTTGATCCTCCATCAGCTTCGAGTTGTAGACTAGTAGCATCACACCCATGACGATACTTGGGATTGAGAAGGACAGTGAAATGATAGTCATTGTAGACGCCCAGGTATTGTATCCGTATACAATCCCAAGAATCTCAAAATCAGTCACCTTTGCATAGGGTAGAGTTCGCTGTTCTATTCTCCTCTTCACATCAGAGAGTGATGATTCAACAACACTCGGACTACCATGTATGATGAAACTTGAATCAAACAGAGTCCAGATGCTGTAGAACCCCTCCTGGGCTGATTGAAGACCAACATTGCCAAACTTGGACATTAGACTGTCCAGTGTTGTGATCATTCGAAGTGTAGTAATTGGATTCCCATTAGAGTCACGACCTCTGCTGAATATGCGGGTAGTGAACATTCCCGCAACTGTATAACTTGCGTTGTAAGTCTGTTGTGTGTAGTTAGTGTTGGTGGCCTGAATTTCTGCAATGTAATTGCTACCAATCTCCAATCCTAGATAGTCCGCCCACTCCTGTTCCAAGTAGCATGTTGTGTCGTTCAGGTCATTTGCCCCTGACTGAACTTGAATAGCATCTGGAAATACCTGAAAGATTGAACTAGAAACACCAAGGTACGTGTATCTTCTGAATCTGCCCTCTGGAATATCATTATCGCGGCCTTCAATGAATGCAACTATCTCTGTATTCACAATAAGATCCTGTTCCGCTACTATCTCTGCAATGCTCTCTATAGTCGTTTCATTTGTTTGATAAAAATCGGAAGTACACTGAACTTCCATGTCGACAGGGATGTCTTGAGTCATCTCTTCAAGTACACTTGAGCTAGTGCTGTCCATATAGAACAATACTCCCCCCAAAACTCCTGCAGACAATGAGAACATAAGCAATGTCGCTAGTACTTGAGGACTACGTGATGCAAGTCTTGATACTAGAAACACTATGTTCCCTCCGTATATGGACTCGCCGTAGTCCATGTGCTGTTTAGTGACTCACTCAGATTGACACGTGAGCTAAAGACCGAAATCACACCAATGAAGATAGCAACGCAGAATATGAAGAAAGAGAGAATTATCGCCATCAAGAACCATGGGGCAAGAATGGTCACGGGTGAGGGGTAGACATAGATTACACCACCATAGGTCCGCACGGCTGCGAGAAGCGAGTTCACAGCTAAGACAGGTGTGAATATTCCAAGCAACATGATACTGAGTAGAAGAAGTACTAACATCTCCGAAGCTTGAGTCTTTATGACAAGATTTCTCTCTGCTCCTAAAGACCTGAGAAGCGCAATCTCTCTTCGCCTTGATTTGACACCTTCTATTGCATACACAGTGAATGCTGCAAAGATGGCACCAACGCTGAGAATTGTCAGTAGAGTATCAGTAGAACGATCTAGAATATAGATGTCCTGTGATGTGTAAATCTCAACTTCACGAGATGCAGATACCCATTCATCCTCCTCGAGTACATCCATCCAACCATTAGTGAGATACTCTTCAGCCATGAGAGTGGCGTTAGATTGGTCCTCTACCCTCATACAGAACACATTCTTCACATTAGGTTCATTTGAGAAGACAATCTCAATCCTCTCCCTATTCACCCAAACTTTTTCTGCACCAACCGAATATGTCCACTCTATTCCTGGGTACGGATTGTATCCACCACTGAAAATAAGGGTGTCCGGAAGTGCTTCGACAACTCCAATGATACTGAATTCAAGAGCCTCGAGCTCGGTTTCATTTCGCCAAAATGCCCTCAAGAGACCGCCTGTTGACAGACCATATTGGTCTGCGATGTCTTGTGTGATGATAGCCCCAGACTGAGTTATTGATAGTTGCTCCATCAATATTCCAAGACTTGACTCATTTAGTCGATTGCCCACAGAATCATATCCGACTTGAGCATATTCGGCTGGATCTAGTGCAACAAACTGGTACGAACCTTCTGAACCTGTTGATAAAGAGAGGGACAACATACTGAGAAGGCTCCCCGTTGAGGCTGGAATGCCTTGAGTAAGATTGCCGAAAAACGACTCCCACTCCGCTGACTCGTGTGTATCTAGATGGAATGCCAAATCACCACCAATGGCAAACCTTGATTGATTCATTCTTGTATAAGGCAAGGTTGCATCATTGATTGCATAGTTCCAGCCAAGACTCATTGCTAATACAAGTACCAATATGAGTGGGCCTGATGATACAGTTGCCTTGCTTATCCTCCGAATCCCAACGGCAGCAGGAATCCTTCCCACAATAACACCGAAACCTCTTGAGAAAAGATTGGCTCCTCGCCTTAGTCCCTTGAGTGCTAAACTTGTCATCCCGAAGAATAGGGTGAAAGGCAAGAAACTGAGAATGGTGTGTAGAAAGGGATTTAGCGTAACCACTGTGCCTCCCATGTTCAGCGCCACAAGAAATACCATACTCAAGGCAAGGAGTATTGCATCACCTCTCATGAAACTTAGGGCTTTAGTTACTCTTGCAAGTTTCCCTGTCCTTTCTTTGACGTCGATTCTAACAAGACCTCGCATCTGGTGCATTGCTAAGACAATTAGAGGTAGTGCCACTCCTGCGATCACAGAGTAGAATAATGCGTCTAATGAGATTAGAAGTGACTCAGTGAACACTCTTTGGAAATTAATCATGAAGAATCCATCTGATGCAATAGCAAATCGACTTGCAACAATACCTAGCACAAAACCAGGAAGAATGGAAAGAACTGCCATAGTGATAATTTCAAGATTTACTAAAAGACCAACTCTGAAACGTGAGGCACCTCGGGCTATCAATATACTGACTTCGTAGTCACGTTCGCTCCAGATATGATTGACAGCAAGATAGATGACCGCAAGCTCGAGAAGAATAACACCCCCACTTCTGAGAACCTGTGATAACCGAAGGTCTGAGAGATAGCTCAAATAGTCTTCAATTCCATTGGAAAGGAAGTTGATGACAGCATATTCTGCTCTCTCTTCCCTTGCGTAGTCGGGATCTAGCTTTCTGATTTGTTCATCTATCTGATTTAGGTAGGCGAGGGACCCTTTTGGATCATGAGGTACCACTTTGCTTCTGTCAACATCCGCAAATATGAAACTGAATTGCATAGAGGGACTTGAGGACGAGTGAAGGATTACATGTCCACGCCTGTAGTGGTATGGATTTGTATTGTTCAGCTCCCCGTGCTCAAAGATGCCCGTCACGACTGTTGGTTGATAAGAGGGATCATAGGGGATCGTAGATGTGAAAGAGTAATTCACTTGATCTCCCATTTCAACATAGAGTAAATCTGCAGTAAAAACTGAGACGGCCATTTCAGACGCGTTTTCAGGAAACCGCCCATCGATGAGTGTGAATATGGTTGGGAACGACTCCATGAACTCCTCGTTATATCCCATAGCAAATGTGCTTGTTTGCCACGTAAGACCATACGTTAATGATGCAAGATAGGTGATTGATCCACGGATTCCTGCTGCAATGTCGATTCCTTCAATCGCTCTGACATCCTGAATTTTGGAATCTATCCTACTTCCCAAAACGACAATTGCTGCTGGACCTACGTTATTGTTTGCATTCCATCCGGTCATGGAGTACGAGTCAACGAAGACCATCGTACTGGCTATGATTGCAGAGGACAGCATAAAACATAGAAGGGCTACTGATTTCCTTCTTTTTCCTTGAAATGCTTCGTACCCTACAGAAGTCACAACCAATAGGAATCGCCTTCTAAAGATGTTATAACAATCGACAAACACCAAACTCTCTGTTACGCTCTAATAAACCGCACTTTTATAGCAGTGACCGACACTCATCTCGTCTATGGAAATACAGATAATCCCCTTCTTCTCACCCATCTCACCTGAGGGTGTCAAGGATGAGGTGCTTAAGCAGATCTCAACAACTAAGGTTAAGATGATTGAACCTGACAACTTCCAACTTGGGTCCGACCTGAACCGAAACTATCTTTTCATTGGTACAGGTGGTACCGAGAATGATGTGGCAGATTTCTTGAAGCGGCATCCTCTTCCACCGCCAGTGATAATTCTCAGTTATGATCTCCGAAACTCTCTTCCAGCTGCTATGGAGATTCGTTCGTACCTCCAGCGTGAGGGAATTGATGCTAGGATAATCCATTCAACACTCGCTGAGCTAGAACAGATGATTAGTGAGTGGTGTGAGTTTGCAGAGATATTGTTGAAACTCAGTGAAAGCACTCTAGGAATCATTGGCAAACCCTCGTCATGGCTTATTGCATCAGACATCAGTTCTGACAAGGCACAGAAACGTTGGGGATTGACTACTAGACAACTACCTCTAGATTCCCTAATAGAATCCGTAAGATCTGAAGGAGCTCCAGAACACCTCGGAGAGTTCAAACAGTCCTCCACATCATGCGCTCCCTCGGATGATGAGATTCGGAAAGCTGGACTAGTGGCTCAAGCTCTGAAAGAGCTAGTTCAGAAAGAGAACCTTGATGCAGTCACAGTTGAATGCTTCAGTCTACTTATGGAGACCAGTGTATCAGGCTGTTTTGCCCTCTCTCTTCTGAATGATCTTCAGGAATCGACTGCAGGATGCGAGGGTGATGTCCCCGCAACATTCACTATGATGTTAGGCAGAATGCTTACCGGTCAACTTGGCTTCATGTCAAATGTTACTACTATTGATAATGGGGAAAACACTGCAGTATTCGCCCATTGTACGCTTCCCACTTCACTTGCAGAGAGTTATGAGATTACATCTCATTTTGAGACTGGATTGAGCATCGGGATACGAGGGACATTCAAACACCAGGATGTTACTGTCTTCAAGGTCTTCGGAGAGGACCTCAGTGAGTTTTGGGTGTCTGACGGTAAGATCATCGAGAACCTAGTTAATGAAACTGGATGCAGAACACAGATTCGTGTCTCCTTGGAGGAGGATGTTGATTATTTCCTAGAGCGTTCATTGGCGAATCATCACATAGTCTTCCCTGGTAAACATGCAGAGAAAATACGTAGGTTCTTCTCCTTTGCCTAGAATGTTACTGCATTCCCTTTAGGGATGTCACTCTCTATTGGTCAGATTCTAGACTATGATGTCATTGTCCATGTCTATTAAGGTCCTACAAGTATAACTGAAACCACTCACACGAATGGCTGTCACTGTTCGTTCATTCCTTATGGACTGAAAATCCTCCCATCGAATCTCTCTAGACGTTCTTTGAATCAATATGCATGAGAAGAGAATTGGGATTGACCGAAATGTTACTGACACCCTTCCAGACTGCTGATAGAGTCCAACGGGTTATGTGTAAAACAGGAACTCCTACACTAGATAGTTTACTAGATGGTGGATTTGAAACTGGTCTTGTCTATTTGTTATATGGTTCTGATCAGCTTCACAGTGACCTCCTGCGGGCAGTAGTACATGCACAGCTTCCCCTCACGAGTGGAGGCTTCTCAAGTCCATCAATCATGATTGATAGTTCGAATATGGTGGATATCGTGAAGTTGAGAGACTTCTCATTCCAACTTGGACTTGAGCCTGAGAGTGTGATGGATATGATCTATATCTCCCGAGCCTTCAACTCGTCCCAGACCTATGACCTAGTCATCAACCATCTTGACGAGTTCTTTGAGCGGATACCCGCAAAACTGCTAGTTCTGCCAGGTCTTGTAGACCTCTTCGTCAATGAAGGCTTGGACGCTGAGAGAACAAGGCAGATGACTCATCTAGCGGCTAGAATCAACGCGTTCACGCTGAGACACAATCTTGTCACTTTGATCTCTACACGCATCAAGAGCAGTCACTCGAAGTACCCTCCAGTTGGAAAGACATTAGCTAGCTCAGCTCAAGTCCACATTCACGTTGATGAAACTCCCATGCGGACAATATACTCACTCACAAAACACCCAAGCTTACCAAATCGAAACGAGTCACTGGTGAGAAAGGGTTCTGCCTTTGGTGTGACACTCCCCCTTGACTATTTCTTCGGGGATGACTCGTCTACTTGAGTGATTTTCCACACTCTGGACAGAACTTTGATGTAGTCGTAATCTCGGCCTTGCACTCAGGACACTTGCCAACAAGCTTTGTGTAGAGTGGCTCCAGCTTCTCACGGACCCCCTCTTTCAACAACTGCCTATTCCAGATATCATTGATACCCTTTGAGAATGACTTGATGGACTCTGGTATCTGAAGAATATTACCGGAGTCACATGCAGCACGGAATGATGTCTTGAATGAGGCGCTGTCCTTCATCTGCTTGTTCACAGTCTTCCGAATGAATACCTCAAGACCTTCATCAAGAGGTTGATGCGCGTACGGTAGACCAAATCGGTCCTCTGGCATGACAATGGGCGGGAACACAGCAGGTCTTCCTGTGGTGTAAGTAGCAACCCATGTCTGAATATACACTAGAGTAAGGGGTGTCAGACCTTTGATTGAATCATTATCAAGTGTGAGTCTTTGAATCTTCTCTAATTCACGTCGCAGTGAAACAACCCGTTTCTCAACCATGCCATCCATTCTCTCAATCGCTTCAGCTACTTGTTTTTGCTGACTCCTTAACTCAAGATCCTTAGCATTCATCTCTTCTCTCATGTCTTCGATCTTTTCCTGTATGACCTTGGATTGGGAATCAACATTTTCTTCCTCTTTTCTGATATCTTCTCCAAGCTTGAACTCAAGATCTCCTGCACGACCAGTAGCGGCTTCAGCTAGGTCGTCGAGTGAGCCAATGACATCCGTATATGTCGGTACAGTCATAGATAGGTCATCAACAAGAATCTTGAACCTCTGGATTGCTTCTTCCAGCTCAAGTTGACTCAATGCTTCTCGAGTGGATTTGATGTCTTCAATCACTTGATTGAAGAACCGTTCAATCTCAAAGGTATCTCTTACAAACTCTGCCAGAATAGTTCGTCTGTCTTTCTGGTGTTTGTCCTTCAGACTATAGACTTTCTCTGACATCCTGTCCTGAAGATTCTCGATGCGGAGACGAGAAGAGGCCTCCTGAGTGTTGAGTCGCTTCTCCCAACGACCCATCTCGGAAGTCATCACATTCTCCATTACGCTGAGTTGATCTGTGAGATTCTCTTTGGTTATTTTCTGAAGCCCCTCCATTGTTCCTAGACGCTGACGTGCGCCTTCAATTAAATTCTGGAAGTCTTCACTGATGGTCAGGGCAAGCTGTGAGTCAATCTTTAGTTCTAGAGCATTGAGGTTCTCATTAGGATCAACCTCTCTCACTCGATATCCCTGAGCCACGAAGAGGTCTGGTTCCTGTACGTTTCTAATTTGTTGAACCTTAGGTTCGACATCTCTCAACAACGGGATTGCTTTTTCAACCCCTGGTGGAATGTCCTCGAACCTCGCTATCTCCGTACTTAGTATACGTCGAACGGGTCCTGTTGAAGTGTCCTCGCTTAGTTCCATCTTTATAGATGACTCGCCAATTGCGGACAGTACGATAGAGTTCGTATCTGAAATCTGGACAATCCAGAAAGGTACTGAAATTGGTGAGAGGAACTTGAGACTCGCATTGCCCTTCTTATTCGACTCGGCTAGAATGAAAGCCATAGTTAGAGCTGCTTCTTCTGTATCAACAACCAGTTTGTTCCCTTTTTCGCGAAAGAGGAAATCCAAAGTAATCTGACGGACCATTAGACCACCCTTTAGATGAAAAGAGAGGTGCTTTCAGCCTTTAATTACGTTTGTTGCGTTGTCCTCTAGGTTACCATCCAAAGTCCATTTCGGTTGTTTCGAAGATGTCTTCTTCTTTCTCACCCTCTCCTGAGAGTTGCAATGGAAACTCAATGAATGGATCCAGTGATAGACCAACCTCTAGGACCACCTTCAGATAGAGTGAGGATTTGATGAGTTTGCCTTCGAAAGGAACCATGGAGCTCCAATCTTCATGTATTGTTTCCTCTTTCCATCGATTGAAATCGTAAAATGTCAATGGAATGTGTTTCTCACTTATCCCCGAACTAGAGTTTAAGTTTCTTCCTTGACATACTACATCCTCGCGCTTCACAATATCAATTCGGACCCCCTTTATGCGGGAGCGTTCCTTCACAAGGAATCTGACCTCAAGTCCTTTGTTTGGTCTGAGAATATCAGTTGGAATCTCTGCTTGAAGATACTCTTTCTCTTCCATTAGGGGTAGTCGATCCAATGGTTCGGGAATATACGGAGGTGATAGACCATATACAAGGAGATTGAGTTTCGATTTAGGATCCCTCGATCGGTCAACTTCAACCACTGCCTCAACTGAGTAGTTAACCTCGCCATAGAAACCATCATGGGTAGATGGAAGTTCATCTGGTAACTTGAAACCAAACTCAATTCTCGTATCTCCAGAGTGGATATCTCCTCCTTCCATGATTGTGATATCATCATCCAGAAGGTCATGACTTTCACTCACATGGATCTTACCCGCTTGATAGTGGGTGTATTCTTTTCCACGTAGTTTGAGAATGATTCTATTACAGGTGAAGGTCTCGTCAGTACTCACTACAACATGTCCACTGACTTCATCACCGGGATTGAATTGGTCTCTCTCAGTGTAAATCGATACTTCTCGCATTGTAACTTCAACCAACCACTAGTGTCTGTTTGTGTGTGAGAGTAAATAGGGTTTTCTTCCGACGCTTAACCTAAGCCAAGGTCGATTGCCATTGCATCAAGAATATCCTCAACTTCTTTCTCTGGTTTCTCACCGGATATCTTGAGTCGATACCTAACAACGAACCTCATATGGTATTCGACCACTGCTTATGTCATCTCATGAGAACAAATATTCTTTTGCAGCGAAAAGGGAAATCTTGGTCTACTCAATGACTACTGGGAATGTCTTACCTGCAATATTAAGTATGGTTTCTGAACCTGAAACCGTGACACTAAGACCTCCGAGGTATGGTTCTCTGTCCTCGGGCACTAATGATCTCTTGAGAAGAATCCTCTTTGTACACATCATCGCTAGGTCGTGTGTGACGTGAACATGCATGATATTCTCTTTCAACGAAACAAGTCTCTTTACAGTAGCTTCAATCAGTCGTTCACGATAATCGTCAAAGAGCTCCATTCTTTCACCAAACCCTCCATCCACCCATATATTCACAAAGTCGGTGACGTTTCTACCATCTGGATGTAGGTTCTTCCACACCTCTTCTTCGATAACTTGCGGTCCAACCAGTGGTGGAAGTGGATCGATATCAATTACTTCTCCTCCCTTCTGAGTGAATCCATCTGCAATGGCTTCAGCAGTTTCAAAGCATCTTGGAATAAAGCTCGTGTAGATGTGCATCTTTCCCTCCCTGGGAATTCTAGTACCTAATTCGAAAGACATCTTCTTTCCAAGCTTCGTGAGCCCCCCACTCACCATCTCATCATGGTTCTGAAGGGTTTCTCGATGTGAGTGCCTGACCAGAAACATCAGAGGCTGTTCCTGTGGAACTGTTGCCATCCATTCTAGAATCCGCTTAGCACTGTAGACCCATTCCTGATTGTCCCATGTCTGTTCCTCGCTCATCGAAATTCCTCACATAATCAGAAGTTCTCACATACGCCTGCCTGGACAACACTCATACAACTTGGGCAGGTGAGGTCACTGGAACCAACCCATTCTACTCTATCCAACTCGAGTTTGTTCATGCAA
>MEHG01000041.1 GCA_001940705.1 Candidatus Thorarchaeota archaeon AB_25 | reverse complement strand
TGACACTCTCGACCTCTACATCTCTGTCTTTGATACTCAGTGTGTTTGAAGGTATCTTCTTTCCACCATAGAGCTCGGCTTCAGCTTCGCCTCTATATAATGCATCAGCTATTCGACCCATCGCATCTGCCTTCATGATCCCTGACCCACTGGCTCCATTGACCACCAGAACTCCGCACTCAAGATACACGAAGGGAATCCTATCAGGACTGTAGTTGTATCCTCCAGCCCAACTGTTTACGGGACGGGCACCCAGAAACGCAGGGAAATACTTTGAGAGGACGGGATACATACTGTTCTCATAGTACGAACTCTCAGGAACCATATCCTCGTCGTTCTGAATGTACTTGTAGGCTCGTCCAACTTTGTCACCACAACCAATCCAGAAACCCCGTTCTTGAAGCTGTGGTCTGAAGTAGACTCCAGCAGATGGGAGGATTGTGAAGGGTATACTTCCTAGTTCATTGAACCCCTTAACATCCAAGAGTGCCTGCAGGTCCTCCTTGTCCTCAGCATGAATGACAAATAGCTGGCGTTTCTTGCCCTTTGTCAGACTGTCAATACCTATGGGGTCCAGAAGCGCATTTGTCCACGTACCTGTTGCTAGAACGACGACATCAGCTCTGATTGTCCCCTTGTCGGTAACAACACCATTCACCTTCTTCTTTTGCCAAGCATAGGGTTCTCCAGGAAGGTCCAATTTAGGATCCGCCTCGAGGAGTAGTTTCTCAACATTAACCCCAAATCGAGGTTTAACATGGGATATTTTCGTAAATTCCTCGAAATAGTACTCGACTAATCTCGTAGGGTCAAGAACCCCACAGTCCGCCCCAAAGAGACCGTAGCTTACCTCATGGAGATTCATTAGCTCTGCTTCCTCATCACCAGCAAAGTCAACATTGAGGTTTGGAATCATCGCCTTCAGTTCTTCTTTGTTGTAGACCTTGTGGCTGATTCCTGATTTTTTCATTCGTTCCATCCAGACTTTGACACTCTCATGATTGAACTGTTCCTCACCAAGAAGCCAGAGGTATCCCGTCTTCTCAAAGAACAGGTCATAACCAAGCTCTTCCTGGACATACTCGAAGTACTTGATTGACGTATCAGTGAGTAGCTGGTTTGTGGATGATGCGAACATGTTCCGTACAGCGGCCGCACTCATTGCAGTATTCGCTTGACCTGCTGCTAGTGTTCGCTCAACTAGGAGTATCTTCTTGTCTGGGCTGTTCTTCTGCAGATAATAGGCAGTCGCAACACCAAGACAACCAGCACCTACTATGATGACATCAAAGGTTTCTTCGCTACTCACCACGAATGCCTCCGTGTTATTGCCGCGTGAAACAAGCCAACCTAAAACGTTTGCCATTTAGCGACCGAACGAGAGAAATAGACCATAAGCGTCTTAAGGAAAAATAGAAGCCCGACCTTTGTGGAGTGGGTAGATTGCACGAAGTGAATGATGAACCCAAGTTAGAACTACTCGAAACAACCAGTGAGACTAAGCGAGTTGCAATAGGAGTAATCTTGGCAGCCCTCTATGCGGTTCTTGCGATTTTGCCATTGAGCGTATTCATCGGAGCAGCGAGTATGATTAGCTTTGCAATCTGTATTGTACCCATCATTGGTATCATCCTTGGTCCACTCAGAGGATTTGCCTTCGGACTGATGGGAGGTGTCCTCGCAACTATGGTGTTGATGGTGACACCGATCAACCTCTACCTGCTAATGCCGACCATCATTCTTGGTCCAGCTATCGCAGGACTCTTTGTAGGTCTTTCAACTCGCAGGATCACCGAGTTAGGTGGAATCAGGATTCCGGGACCGTTTGTCACAGCGCTTTACTTGCTAGTAATAATCACTCTCTTTTTGGTAGCACGATTGGAAGCATGGTTGTTCATGACACCCTACATTCTTGCGGTGGTTGTAGCACTTGGTCTTCAGGTTGTAGGAATTGAGTTTGACCTGGACAAGGAAGGAACCTCAAAGTATCTACAGATCATTCCCTTCACATTTCTGGGGTCAATTTTGGATCACTCAATGATGGCTATGGGCTCGGTCTTTCTTCTTAACCTAGAAGCGGGTCTCTTTATTGGAATATTCCCTCTGATGTTGTTAGAGAGAACCATAGCAACAATTGTGGGAGCTATTGTTGGATTCATTGTATTGACTGTTTTAAGAAGTGAGCTCAGCTAAGCATCTCAATTATTACTTCAAGCGTTCAATATGCTCCGAAAAGAAGACCTGGTAGGGCAAGGAGGACAAAGGAGAGACCCAAAGCCACTTGAAACAGACCAATCCCGATATTGACTAAGTTGAGTCGACCGGCTTTGGATTCAACCTGCGCCTTTTCACTCCCATATGTAGCTCCAATCGAGAGAAATGCTCCAAAGATGAGGTCAGTCGAGATATGAGTGAAGTAGATCAATATGCCAGCGATGAATACTGTTCCAATACTCAGCTGAAGGTCACCAAGAAGGATAGTAATAAAGGAGAGACCTGCTCCAAACCACCAGAGTAGAAAATAGGGGGAGAAGATACTCACCAAGGCACCCTGAGTTGTGGCTTCAAGGGCGGTTCTGGCAGATGTTTCTTGTTTTATTTCGACACTAGAATCAATCATATCATGTTTGTAATCTCGGAGAGCTAGGCCGCCAAAGAGAATGATGATCACTCCACCAAATCCCATGAGAATGTCAACAATAAATGGTGTCAGAGTCAGCGCGTTTACACTCAAGATGATTGCAGCAATTATTGCTATCTCAACAATCGCATGTCCAACCATAGGGAGAATTCCATGAAGTCGACCTCG
This sequence comes from Candidatus Thorarchaeota archaeon AB_25, assembly GCA_001940705.1. Classification (GTDB taxonomy): domain Archaea; phylum Asgardarchaeota; class Thorarchaeia; order Thorarchaeales; family Thorarchaeaceae; genus SMTZ1-45. Next base: position 15,379 of record MEHG01000041.1, on the reverse strand, counting down.
TTTGCTGGCCTGCTGAATGACAGCCGCAGATAGGGGTCCTGGTGCGAGTGCTCCAGTGAGTGAGAGAGCAAACCATGCAACAAGGACCTCAAAGATAGCCATTCGTTCTTCCTCTTCGTAGTTCAAGTCATGTGTCAAAGAAAAGCTTGCTGTTGTATGCGCAAATAGTGGAAATATGGTATTAATGGTATTACAATTAGTAAGAAAATGCTTTCCCAGAAACCCTTAATAGATTTCCAAAGGAGCTCACGAATTAACATGGGAGATGGCCATCTGTGAAACAGGTGCAAATCACTATACCCTACGAAAAGACAGAAGCGGTGTTTGATTTTGTTGTAGATACCTTGGGTATCAATAATGTGACGAGAATGAACACTGACAATGCTCACTTACTGTACTTCAGGATTCCCGATGCTAATGTGAATGAAGCAATTGAGAAGCTGAAGAGTAGAGGTGTGGGTGTTGAGTATGGATTTATTGACATCCTAGATCTGAAAGCAACGCTTCCACGTGAAGCGGAAGAGGTTAGTGATACAAAGATCCAGAGAGATGCAACACTGGCGGTTGAAGAGATATACGAGAATGTCAAAAAGCAAGCCTCATTGAGCTTTGATTTCATTGCATTCTCGATTCTGGCAGCAGCAATGGCTGGTTTTGGTCTGATACAGAACAATACAACTGTCATCGTCGCCTCAATGCTGCTTTCGCCCCTTATGGGACCTATGTTAGGGGTTGCATTAGGGTATGTAGTCAGGGATAGGCAATTGTTCGTTAAAGGAACGGTAAATGAACTAATCTCACTTGGTCTCTCATTTGCAGTGGGTATAGTCATGGCACTCATGTTGCCAATTTTGATTGTTGGGATTGCGCCAACTACGATGGATTTCATAACAGGAGTTCAGAACAATTTCAGTGATACGCCCCGAATACTTACAGAGATTACCCGAAGAGGGGGATTCTCGCCCATAGATATTGGTGTTGCACTAATTTCAGGACCAGCAGTTGCGGTCTCCGTTACAAAGGGAGATATGTCAAGTCTTGTCGGTGTCGCGATATCAGCAGCTTTGATGCCGCCAGCAGTCAATGCGGCTCTAATGCTGACATTAGGCGGAATCTATGGTAATGCTACACTAGCGGGAATCGGTTTGGGTTCGCTTCTTCTACTAGCAATGAACATCATTCTAATCGACTTGTCAGCCATCGTTATGTTCAGAATTAAGAAGCTAACACCTTTGGCGGCTAGATCAGCAACTTGGACAGCAGTAACTCAGTTCACAAAGACCCGAAAAGAAACCCTCTATCACACACCAAGACCTGATCCAAACGGTGGAGCCACTTTCACTCCTGCACCTACCACTGAAGGTGCAACCGTTGAAATCAAGGAAGAGGAATCCGAGGATTCAACTGAAAAATCAGAAGAAAATGGATAACCAGGAAGTCAAGTTAGATGGCTGCTAATCCAGTCTATCTTGTTTCATTCCTCCTATTATTCGTAGTCTTTTGGATGGTCAGGATATTCTATGTAAGGAAGACTAGAGACCCTGATGCCCCACGTTCAAGAAAGGAACGTCGTGAAGCTATGAAAAAGGAGGGTGTGACCGGGACTCTTCTAATCATATTGATGTACGTCGAGCTGATTCTGATACTGTTGTACATCTGGGGGCCTATGTGGATGAGTTGGGCGGACTTAGTTTTCCCATATTGGATCCACTGGTTGGGAGCTGGATTGATGGTTATATCGATACCAATAATGTCATGGGTTCACCAAACCCTTGGGAAACACTACTCATACGCACTTGAAACAAAAACTGAACAGAAACTTGTTACCTCGGGTCCGTATAGTAGAGTCCGACATCCATTGTATTCATCTCATAATCTATTCAATTTGGGTATGATCCTTCTGACTGCAAACATACCACTCATCATTTTCGCAATAATCGGAGTGCCTTTGACATACACAAGGATGAAAGATGAAGAACGCATGATGATTCAACAATTCGGTTCTGAATACGAGGAGTACATGGAGAGAACTGGACGCATTTTTCCAAAGCTATAAGACCTATCATTCTCGTCTTGGTATTCCCTAGGTATCACAAGAGGATATAGTGTACATTTTGGTTAGAATGGTTAACTCTATGGAGAATGAAAAATGGGCGAACTCAAGAATAAATTGTTCAAAGGGCTCACAGAGCACGATATTCTGACCTGGGAAGAGGAAAAGATGAGATACCAACGTAAAATGGGCAGAAAAGTCACAGATCTTGAGTTCCTGCGTTATCTTATGATGAAAGCATCACGACCAGTGATCAAGACCAAGGATGGTGTTTCCACAGGATTCCTCACAGGCAAAGGACCAATCCATGAAAAGGGTGATACACTCCTGGAGCGGTACCGAAGTCACGGATCAATGAATCCAGATGGGCTAATTGAACGAAAACTCCAAGAACGAAAGAAGTCTAATCCTTGACCCAATGGTCATGTGATAATCCTTAAATGCTAAGATACCAATTGGTATCTTAGATATACTGGATTCTAATGCGCTGTTATACTCAACAGATATGACGAAAATCCAGTGTAGAAACGGATTATTGGAGAACAAGGAATGGAACTAAGCCAACAAAACCAAGATATATTTCCAGAGTGGGCGTCAACTTCCGGCATTGAGTTTTGGCAACCCGATGAACTTTTCATTGAGTGGATCACATTTCTCTATGGAATTTGGGAAACTGTCGAATACCTCTAATTCTACTAATGGAATGATGGTTTAGGATGTCAGAAGAAGGACCAAGAGACCTTGACAGAGTCTTCAAGGCTTTAGGAAATGAAACTCGTAGGAGAATCCTCCAACTTCTTGCACAGGGGGAGAGATACCCCTATGAGTTGAGCAAAGTCCTTGGATTAACGCCAAGAGGTGTGTTCAAACATCTCGAGGCACTTCAAGAGGCAGGTCTAGTGGAACGGCAACATGGAGAGAGCGAGGTTGGACCTGACAGGGTCTATTACCGTCTTAATGTTCGATTCGGAATGTCAACAACCATCCTTCCCGGTGCATTTGCTGTGAGAATTACAAGTCACGAAAGAACAGGTCGGCGACTTATTGTACCGCAGGGTTTCATAATCCCTGAAGCCAGATCGGATGTCGCAGCTGTAAAGAAACTCCTTCGAGAACTAGGGAAAGTAAACAAACGACTAGAGAGTCTTGATGAGGAAAAAATGCGATTCGCATCGCTCCGAAGCAGGATAATTCATCAAATCGAGGTTATCATGGAACACGCAAATTGGGATGCAGAGAGCTGTCAGAAAGTACGGTCTCTGATTGATCCAATTCGCCAACAGGTCGATGAATCCGTTGAAGAACGAGAGGACGCGTGGGCAAGTTCTGTTCAGGAAGCTCTCAAACTGTTTGAGAGTATGCTAACAGGAAGACCTCCGATATCATTGAAAAAGAGTGAATCTGATGATGATATGGAGATTGTCATCGACCCTGAGTGAGTCTACCAGTTCCAATTAGAAGATGTTTTCTAATTGTAGCCACCAGCGCTTTACCCGAGAAGGGCTTGATGATGTACTCGTCAGCACCAGCAGCTTCTCCCCTTTCGACATCACTGCTAAGACCCTTGGCAGTGAACATCAGAATTGGAGTATTTTTGAAAGTAGCATGGTCTTTCAATCTCTTACAGACCTCAAAACCATCGATTGTCGGAAGCATCACATCGAGAAGAATAAGGTCCGGAACCTGTTCATGCGCGATTTCAAGTGCTTCCTCTCCATCACTTGCTATCACCACCTCGAATCCGTGTTTCTCAAGGAATGTCTTTGCTAAATCGGTGGTCATCTGTTCATCGTCGACGACCAGAATTTTCTTGCTGTTGTTGTTCATGTCTATCACCAGTGGTAGGTGTTTAAGACGTTCTGATGAAGTCTGGATAGCTCATCTTCGTCATCGTGATAATTCTGATTTCTTATTATGAAATCATTAGAAGACTCAATTGAATGTTAGGGAATCTACTCCTCAAGTTTAGAAAAGAACTCCTTGAAATGTGGACACAAACCACCCATCCATAGAAGATTTCCAAAGCATTCTTTTCGAAGACCCTTTCGCTCAACCCTACACTCGAAACATTTCTCACCATCAAAGAACACGCAAAGATCGCTTTCACTTTCTGGGTCATCAAGGACTTTTCTTCGGACATCCTTCATGAGACTGGACTCTGTCGATTCAGACCAATCGGAACTAGAGCCCATTATCGAGCGAACCTTCTTCAGGAGTTTCTTCTGTGGCTGTTTCCCATCTGCCCACAATGCAAGGATCTCACTGATGTCAGCATTGAATGCATAGAGAAGGTGTGCAATCTCCAGAGCGCGTTTATTAGCATCCTTGTATCGTGCAGTCGCTTCATCATATTTCTGTAAGATGTAGTTAGCATCTCCGGCCAAGAACAAAGTGAGTGTAAGGGTTGTTTTTAATCCTGCACCTTCACTTAGGCCAATTACTTCATTGTAAAGACGTAAAGCTTCCTCAGTATCACCCTTACGAAGGGCCACATCACCGAGGTTGACTGTGGCAACCACGATGCCTCTCATATACTCTGCTTCTTGACTAATTTCCAAGGCTCTTCGATTGTAGATCTCCATCTGCGAAATCTGATTGAGCGTTCTATCTATTTCGCCAACGTTAATGAGGGTCGCGGCCAAACCTATCTGATTGTTGAGTTGTTGTTGAATTATCAGGAGTTCCTCGAACTGGTCCCGTGCTTCTTGTATCTGGCCCATGTTGAGATTGATAACCCCCCGAAGATTCCGAGCATCAGCAACACCTTGAAGATACCCCATTCGTTGGTACGTTCTGAGGGCGCTTGTTACTAAGCTCAGAGCACGGTCATGTTCATGAGATTCCTCCAGAGTACGACTCCTATAGAATTTGATATCCGTAAGAGCCAATTGATGGTCAAGATGTGTTGCTGTATCCTGCGCAGAATCAAGACGAATCAATGCTTCTTCTTGGGATTCTGTTGAGACTGCGATGTACGCTAGAATTACACGGGCTCGGAGAAGAGCGGCTTGTACCATGTTCCGGATCCCTGTATTTTTCGCTGTGGCTTGGGTCACTTTCTCAATACTTTCCGAAGCTACATCCTTCGCATGGTCAATATATCCAAGATCGATAAGTACTGATGCAAGCTGACCAGACAGCTCTGCAAAAGCTATGTAATCTTTAGCCTGCCAAGTCTGATTAGTTATGTTTCGGAGATTGTTCAACCATCGTGGATCAAGACTCTGTCGACAATATGCAGCTGCAGCATAACCTCTAGCAGTGAGGTTTGAGGGGTCTTTCGCTAATATCTGATTAAACCCATACATGCCACGAAGGAAACTTGCCTTTGCACACATTGACAGGAAAGCAGGACTTCGATTTTTCCATTCTCCACTCCCGATATATTCAATCAGAACATCTGTGAAGAGCATGAATCGGTCCTTCGCAGAGCGAGAATAAGTGGCGATTCGATTACGTAGTTCATCAACTTCAGTATCCTCTAATTCTGTCGTGTACATCATGAATTCGGGGATAATTGGGTCATCTTGCACGTTTCAAATCACCGTTGTTTGGTGAGCCTGCTAGTTCCTGCTCCTCTCTGTGTTCGCTATCTAAGCCTGTCAAAAGGCTTCTAGTGGTTCTCTTCGCGAGAAAAGGTGAAATCTGAAATATAGCTTTCGAGGATGTATAGGGTACTGAAAAACAATCAAACACGTGTGGCTACCTGAGTAGAATAAAGTCAGTAAATTGGCTTTACCTTCCTCACAGTATCAGTCATGTCATACATGCTGAAGGGTTTCTGGAGGAAAGCTCTTGCTCCAGCAGCAAGAACGGTCTCACCCACACCATCTAGGGGATCTGAGATGACTACAATAGCAATAACAGGGTCGATATCAAGAATGCTCTCAATCAGACGCACAAGATCTGTCTGCTCTATATTGAAATCAATTAGAACCACTGCGGGATTTTTGCATTGACTCAATACGAGAAGACTCTGAGCATCATCAGCCTCTCCAGTAACCTCGAACCCACCATCCTCGAGAGCCATCTTGAGAAGTACTCTAAGCAGCGGCACCTCTCCTGCGACAATGACGCCAGAATGAGGTACATCTGTCAGATTTTGTCCTGCCCCCTAGGATTTGGTTGATAGCAGTCTCAAGATATTATCAGTCAGACACGGCACTCTCAACAAGGTCCAGCATATGTCGAATGGTCACTGGTTTTAGACCAAAACTAGCAGCACCGTTGCCCATCGCTTGCTCCCGTACGTTTGCATCAGCACTGATGAAAACAATCTTTGCTTTGGGGTCGAGATCAAGGATCTCCTTCATTGTCTGCATACCGTCTTTGTTGGGCATGCGATGGTCTAAAATGATGACCTCAGGTTTGGGTTCTAGGGCGACGAACTTGTCGACAGCCTCGGCTCCATCATATGCATCAGCTACAACCTCATGTCCCTTGATGCTGAAGACGTCTTTGTAGAGTCTGTGAAGAATCGCCTCATCATCTACTATGAAGATTGTGACCATATGCTTCGTCCAACCTTGGGATTGTGTCTGACTCAGAACAATTACAATGTCAATAGACGTCATTACGGCCATTGGTGTGCGACACTGCTCTCTGTCCCTTGTGACGGCTGAATTGTACATGTCGATACCGAGAGTTGAGATATAAATGATATGTGACTAGACAATTTCTCCACCCTATTACCCTAATTCTAAGGGATTATGTGGGAATACCCCCACTGTATTCGTATTGATCTACAGCAAGGAAGTGCTCATTTCAAAGGCTTTTTCTTGAATTCCACATAGCTTTCGAAAAATCGAAAGGTATCACGGCCTGAGTGACGAAATATCGAAAGGTTAACATTTTGTTTTATTTTTAAAATATCTAGTATAGTAAATGTCTTTGCTTCCTCTAATATTTTTTGAGTCTTCTTTTTAGGGGAGGTATAGAATATATTTCTCTTTATTCATGCACCAGAATTCTTCAATCGATCTATGAGTCAACGTATTCCAACAAGCAATAACCAAGGAGGTCGAGAATACGGTAAAATCATTGTATTCGATTTTCAAATATAGATATATTATGAGAACCCAGTATATGCATACACTCATACTCAATATGTGTGTACTGCTACCTTTTGGCGTAAATAACCCTGCTTCTTTGGCAGCTTTTCTAGGCAATAGACTATATGATACGAAAAGTGAGTATGTGAAACAATGACGATTTTTTGCTGTAATGATGGATGATGATCATGAAGAAAAAGTTTGGGGAAGCTCCAATGAATGAACCATTTATTTCAATCAATCGTTTAAGTAAATCAAATACCCCTAAATACCTTTAATTGGTACAAAATGTACCATAAAAAGGAAGAATAATAAATCAAACAAACCTAATAATAATATGATATATGTCTAAGTAAATTGTCGAAAAATCGTCAAGTAATGAGCGACAGAACCGAGATTGAGATAACCATTGTTAATAGATGATACACTTGCCTTATACCCAAAAATGCCTCTTGGAAACAATGAAACCTGAAAACACGACCCTCGATAAATGCTAGGTTGTACACACCATTTCAATGCACAGGACTCTATTTGGGATCACATTCCGTCTAGTTTCTCCCTCGCTTCAGTGATCTTTGAAAACAAATCACTTGTAGTTAGTGGAGGAATCTCTGGATTATCCTTGACAATCAGGTTTATTGCATTTTCAGGACAGCCAATAATGCAATTCCCGCAACCAATACATCTCTTCTCCCGAATATTGGCTATATCATCTTCAAGTGTTATTGCATCCATTTGACATCTCTCTACGCAATTCCCACAACCGCTACAGGATTCTTCATCAATCACAGCAAAGTAATTGGAAGAAGTGTAATCAGCCGGGTTAGGTATGCGCTTCAAGCTGACTAAACCACCACAACAACATGAACAGCAACTACAGACGAAATCCATTTCTTGCGAATTACCAAGTTGAAAAATCAGACCATCATCTTCGTTTTGCTTCAAATATCCAAGAGCTTCTTCTTTAGTGATCTCACGACCCCATCCCAGTTCGTTGTACATACGAGCCATTTCCCCCATCCCCATGCAAACTTCCCTTCGATCAGTGACTTGACATGGGTTCCCCAAAATGTCAGATGATTGACGACAAATACAATTGATAATTGAAAATGGACCAGAAGATTGCTCAAATAGACCCTTGATATCATCATACCTGGCAATAGGATTTTCATGTTCGAGTTCTATCCCAACAGGTATTGTACGCATCTGTCTAACATTTATGTCCCTATTAGCCGGCCCCCAAGCTTCACTCAAATATTGATCAAAGGCCTCTTGAAATTCCTTGGTCAATTTATCAACCTGGAACTCGTAGATCCCTATGATAAGTAAGGCATTGGCATAGATTTTAGATCCATCTATCGTAACACCCATTATGGATCCTTTCTTGACCATATTGTCCAGGTGCATCTCAACATCTTCTAATGAATAGTCTAAATGCGTAATGCGATCAAAAATGACTTCTAATGACTCATAAGTTTCGAATAGTCCCGGATAGCCGCATCCAATAGCCAAAGCAATTTCAGCTTCTTCCGGCGAGAACAGGTGCTTTAGTAAACGTAGTTCTACACCGGATTCTGTGGCTGGAAACCTTAGAGGAAATCCATCAAAATGCTGTTGTAATCGTCTATATACATCTGATCTCATTTTCAACCACGCAGGATTAGTACGGTCGATTCGTCATATCAATCTATTCTTGAATATACTATTCTGGATATTACAAGGTCCAATATACAATGGTGTACAGTATTGGTGTACAGTAAACGCGTTGTTTCATGGTCCTGAAATAGTCGCGTGGCATCGGCCGGAGTTAGGATCTCGCAGTCCGGGTGTAGTTTCATACTCTCTCGACCCCGTTTCTCTCCTCCTCCTTCAAGATGTACTTACCGGGACTAACGTGTACTGATTCGGAAAATGCGAGCAAGCGTGTACTGACCCACAAGACGGCCCCTAGCTGGCCAGGGGTACACCATAGCCATACATGGATGCGGGTTGGTACACGCAAATTTCATTCTGGAGAATTTTCTGTGAGCAAGCGTTTACCAATAGTTTGACTAACATTATTAGGACCATATCGTGTCAGAGTACCTCGTGCGATGACAGTAGATACTAATGTAGTAATCATCGGAGCTGGCCCGGCAGGTCTGACTGCTGCCAGAAGACTCTCAGAACTCGATATAGAGTACACGTTGATATCGAGGGAGGATAGACCAGGGGCATACAAGGCTTGTGGAGGGTATGTTCCTGGTAGAGTGCTGGATGAGTTTGGATTGAACCAGATACCTGATGCACATGACGTTAGATCAATCAGGATGAAGTTCCCCGGCCTCGAAATGAAACGAGTTGACTTCGATCAACCAGTAGGAGTAAACGTAAATCGAGAGAATTTGGGGAAAGCCTTACTTGGTAAAATTGAAGGCGACCCAGGCGAGATATGGCTCGAAACAGAATGTGGATTGATAGAATCATCGAGTGACGGTTGCATAGTACGGTACACCAAGGAAAATGAATCGGGTTTAATCTCTTCCAATCTGATCATTGATGCAAGCGGAGCTAATCCAGTTAGCCTTCGTTTCAACCCGGTACGGAATAGGCCAACGAACTCTCAGATTGGATACGCCGTTCAGTACCAAATGAAGACAAAGAGGTCTCTTGACATAGTGAATGACTTCTTTTATGGGAGTGAATTCTCTCCAAGGGGTTACGCATGGAATTTTCCACGTGGGCATGAAACAGTATTGGGTACGGGCGGAATAATCGATACCATTCGAACGAGTGAGAAAAGAACGACCACATACTTGGATAATCTTGTTGAGAACACCGACCCCACCACCAATGAACTACAGAATGCAGGATATGAGATTGTACAAAGAGAGGCAGCATTAATGCCCCTAGCAGGGATAGTGAGTCCGTCGTACGGTAAAAGGATCATGCTTGCAGGTGATGCAGCATGTCAATGCTCGCCAATCACCGGAGAAGGAATCCACTATTCAATGAGTGGGGGTCAAAAAGCCGCTGAGGTCGCAATCGAGTGTGTTCGGAAGAAAGACTTCACTGATAAGGCGCTTTCGAGATACGAAAACTCATGGACCAAGGCTTTTGGTTCCGATCTCAAATGGGGACTCTGGTTACAGAAGAGATTCCTTGAATCAGGTTCAAGCTCGATGGGCTCAACCTTCCTACGGTCAGACAAATCCACTCGAGTTATAGCTGAGATGCTTGCAGGCGCACGAACAGTCAGAAGTGCTATTCTTGCTGCAGCCCCAGGTTATTTGGTTTCGAAAATAAGACGGGCTTGAAGGGTTGGTGGTGGTCTCGTTTCCCCTTATTAGCAAGTATCGATTAATCCCATACTCCATCAGGCCAACGAGCATCAATCTCGTTTTCAGCCAAACTTACGATTGCTGGAGAGTCATCTTTGAGAGCTGCACGGATAATCAAAGCAGCACTCTGTTTGTCCAACAATCTTGTTGCCTTGATAATAGCTAGACGAATATCCTCTTGAGGCCGACCCATTAGACGGAGCAAGATTTCACCGGAATCTGAGCCTCCCTGGAGAGCCACCGAATTTAGAGTTTCATCAATCATCGTAGTTGGCATCCCTTTGGTTAGCAAAGTATTGAGAATATTGTTGATTTTCGAAACATCAACTGCAGGTGGTCTAGTAGCTGGGAGAGAAGAAAGGAGTCCCAAACCTGCTGTTCTTGAAGTAAGTGCTGAATATGCACGGGCAGCTTCCTTTCTGATGGATGTAGATCCATCATTCTTCATTATGTCATCGAGCAAATCCAATGTACGCATGTCACCAGATTCACCAAGTTGTTTCAGTGCTCTGTTCCGTAGTGAATGAGAAGGATCGGTTGCGATATCCGTCAGTACATCATTGCATGATTGTGTCCGTGCTTCATTCATGGTAATCAAGGCATTATGTTGTTGATTGAAATCCCTTGAATAGATATTAGACCGAGCTGATTTCACTCTATGAAGCACTGCAAGTTCACTAGATCCATCGGATTGAAACTTCTTGTCGTCTTTCGTCGACCTGTGTATCCTAGGACTTCTTCTTGTCTTCACATATTCATCCCATTTGTCAGAATCGATCGTTACAAGCATGGGTTCAGTGTCAAGACCAGTTGACGCAAGACTTTCTCTTATTGTAATGTATTGATCTTCATTCACGATGATGTCGAAAGATCTGTGCTCATGTGTAGCAGCTACTATTTTCCGTCCATAATATGTTTCCAATAGATCCGCAGTACAATAAAGACGAGGAGCCTCATCTTTGAATTGAATTTTGCAACTGAGAAGTTCTTCAGTCCTTTGTTCTAATATAGATGGTACAAGAACCGCATATTGACCCCTGCTTATAGTCTGAATATTGATACAGAATTGGTCAAACCTATTGTCTTGCCGGTCAACAAGATCTCTGATGAAATCAACCATGAATGTTCGAGCATTTTCTCGCACACTATGCTTATGCAGCAATTCCAGAACATCTATTGATGGAATTTGAACTGCGAAATAGATATCCCACATTCCTAAGTAGGAGAAGATATGGTCCCTCCGCTCCAGGGTAATATGGGATGCGGCTTCTTCTATCTCCCGAAGTCCTAAAACTAAATCCAGTAATGTGCCGTCTCCTAAAGCTTGGTCAATCAGTCGAGAACTAGTAGAATAATTACCTTCATTGACTGCGACCTGAAAATTGAGGGCTATGTCTGGCAAATCAGCTCAGACTAAATATCTATTGAACAGCTTATCAACATAACCTCTCTCAAAATGAAAAGGTGGGAAAGGCCTAGCCTCTGCATAGCTAGGCCAACAAAGAGGGTGAGGAGAATTAGGATCCGGTCCCACGCATCCTATGAACAATGAAACACTTTTCGCGATACGCTTGGTCTTCAAGATCATTGATAAAGTTCTCAAGTTTCTTGACCCTAGTGAACTCTTCTTCAATCCCAAGGTCACGAACTTGTATCAACGCTTTCTTGTGTTCGATTCGCACGTAAATTCCGCCCAGTCCAACTCCGTGCTTCATGTACACGGGGTCGTTCTGGTTCTTGACACGATAGAAACCCTGTCTTCTCAGCATTCTACTGAACATCATCATGGTGTCGTAGCCCTCCCGGCGGTAGACAGAGAGAGTACACGCTATCCATAATATAAACATATACGGTTTTGATGGGTAAACGTAAGCTTTTCGCGCCATATCTTATTCTATGGAAGTTATCTATAACGATACAAATAATGAATTAAATGATTTCAGATTGCAAAATTTGCCATTTAAGGAGCAAAAACGATATGAATGAGCTGGCTTCCAATTATTCTAGCTTCCATTCATACTGGAACGCGCGAAATAGCTAAACGTGTACAACGAGGACGGAAAAAATCATTGAACGAAAGATTCAACGTTTACAAGTCAAAAACCTAAGCGTGTACTGTATGGAAGCAATGTTTGTATGACCCCATACTGAGACAAAGTGAGACATACTTCTTTGAGACAGTGTGTTTAACTTTAAAGGTAATAGCTGACATTGCGAATTATACCCGTAGCGCTTTAGCCCGGTATACGCCGCGTTCTTACGCAATCTTCAAAGGAGATAGTTGGACCCTTACAATCCGAATCATTCACAGTTAATCGGAGGCCTCACAATGTATAAAAGTTAGATGTGTCTAACATTTTTGTGTACCGAAAGAGGTGAGAAGAGCGTGGATATGGTGTTCTTTCCCACACTGGGGATAGGTTGGGTCTTCGGATGGATATTCCTGTGTGTATGGTATGCAATCCAAGGATTATCACTACTTATCGTACCAAAAGACGTGAGGGATAGACTGTTTGAGTTTGATAGATCTAGCTGGACCAAAGGTCAAAGAGCTTCGTTTGCCACAGGCAAGATGTTAGGATTAGCCTTTCTGATTGTGATTGTACTTACACCTATCAATATTGGCTCTCCCGAATTCCTCATCGGACTGAGTGTATTTGCCATAGGTTTACTAGGTTTGGTTATATCGATTCACAATTTTCAGAAAACCCCATTGGAAAACCCGGTCGCGATTGGTCTATACAAGTACTCACGACACCCGCAGCTAGTGATGTTATTAGTAATAGGAATTGGATTGAGTTTAGCATTAAGCTCCTGGTTTTTGTTAGTACTCAGGTTCGCATCTTTTGGATTTCAACATTCAGGGGTTATTGCAGAGGAGAACGAATGCGTGAGGCGGTTTGGGGACTCTTACAAGGAGTACTTGGAAAGAGTACCTCGATACTTGATTACCTAGAAATCGTACGATAGGACTGGTTTGAGTCAAAGACAAGCCTTAAAATGAGTTCAACCTGAATCGAGAACCAAGGCGATAGCACAATGCAAATCTTGAATGATCTTCTGCAACTAATAACAACGATACCCGGGTCAGCTATTTTCATTGCATTGGTGTCTATCACGCTGGCACTTGTATCAATATGGGCAACTCGAAGATTCACAGACATGGAAAAGATGCAGGCAGACATGGCAGAGGTCAAAGCCTGGCAAGATAGATTCAAGCAAGCAAGAGCGTCAATGGATCCAATCGAGCTTCAGCAGGTCATGGATGACCAAGGTAGGATAATGCGACTCAATACAGCAATGATGAGTGCTCGAATGAAGCCTATGTGTGTCTACTATATCCCGTTCATCATTATCTTTGGTATTTTGAATGCCATCTTTGGAAACAGCGTAGTGGCAATACTCCCCTTCAACATTCACAAGGCCCTTCCATTCCTCATTGGTTTACTTGGTGTTCCAACAGCAGGAGGATTCGGCCTAAGTTTCTATGGCTTCTATTTCCTCGTTGGTTTGGGACTTGGAAACATAATCAGAAGACCATTTGGACTCTCAATGACGACATAGAGAAAACTCGCTCTTCCTATGTGCGCTGCTCTGTGCCACATATGACACACAGATTACGTGCTTCAGTTCCTTTTTATTCAGTACTAGACCTAGCAATGTTGCGGTTCCCCACGGGAGCATTGCCGATTATCGGCTGCGGGAACATGAGAAAGGGTGTAACCTATTTCTACAACCATCCCTAGTGGTCTTTCTTAAGTTACATCCTTTCTCTGCATTTCATTGTTCAATCAGTAAAGACTGTGACCGAACCACCAGGATCATTCTTCTAGGAACGTAAATCCATTCGACCTAGATAATGATTAAAAGATTCAATGTTAGGTGTATAGTGGGACCTAAACATCTGTTAAGATGCATCCAGACTGAGTGATATCAACTTGCCATTCAAGCATTCTCCTAAATACAGATTGAAGAGATACAAAGAAAATTTGGAGAAGATGGCAAAAGAAGAGGGAAGAAATCTCAAACTCACGAAACCAGAAACAAAGACTTCTCAGCCTAAGAGTAATAGGACCACTAATCCAGTCAAGGCTGTGCCAAGAAAGATTGAACCAGAAGAACCACAGTTCAAACCACCTCAAGTTTTAGTCAGTCCTGCAAAGAAGGAACTGGGAGAGTCCATCGCCACAGTGAAAAAAGCGCCCAAGGCTCTCAGTGACGCCAAGTTAAAAGAGTTGAATGGGCGGAACCTCCTGATGCTTAGGGTTCGACATCGCTCCATAGAGAGTTCTCTACGCGAGATCAAGAAGAGACGAGAGACCCTTGAGGCCCAACTCAAGAGCAAATTCATTGACAAGAAGAAATACAAGGAAGAGATGGCAGCTCTAGTTGCAGAGGGACGTTCCTTGCTTGTTGAGAAAGAGCGCGTAGAGAAAGAGATGAAGAAGCTGAAAGAGGACTAATATCCGAAACACTGGTTGAATTTTCTACATTATATATAACGGTTCAAGTTTTCGAATGTCTGAGGAGCTTGAATATGATACGATTAAAGCACGTCTCAATTCTAATTATTTTGATCCTCCCAATATTCGCACTTGTACCAACATTGGTTGCAAGTCCGAATGAAACTCTTGTGAGTCAAACAAAGGTGGATACTTCTCTGCCTGCATATTTTGTTGAAGAGACTCAAAGGGTGGCGGTTTACGCAGAGTCAAACTTGACTCTTCCAGCGTATGCCCCGGGAGGTGTGTACACCGATCATTATCAGAATGTCATTGATTTACTAGAATCTGCAGGGTATGCAGTCACTGCATTATCGACCCAAGACATTCTAGATCACAAACTAATGGTCGCCGACTACGATGCCTTTGTCTTGCCTAATCAATTGCCAAGGGAAAGCATAATCAATCATATCAAAGACTACTGGCTTGGTGGTGGTGGAGTTCTTTGTTTTG
>MEHG01000040.1 GCA_001940705.1 Candidatus Thorarchaeota archaeon AB_25 | reverse complement strand
TTCACTTCCGGTGCGATGTTAATCTGACCATTGGTTGTGTCCAAGGTCAGGAATGACAGCGACCCCTCTCGAAGTTCTCGCACAGCGTCTAGTGCCTTTCCGACGAGGGAGGTAATTATTGCAGCGACGTTCTCTGTAGTTTCAGCGTCTAGATCACTACTGAGTGGTAGACCATCCATAGTGGTCACAACAACTCCACGGACTCCTTCCTGTGACTTGAGCTTGGAAAGAATCCCTTGAAGCTTTTCTTGACTAATCAACGTGTAGAGTCCTCGCTGATTCAACTGTGCGTAACATCTACGCCGCAGTTGACTATTTTAGACTTGTGGAGATATGTTACAACTCCACAGGGTCCATTTGCGCATTTGGAGAATATTTGGGGTTGTGTTACAGCTGTAATAGACATGGACAAACCTAGACATCCATTAAATTCATGTTTTAGAAGAAATGAAAATTGTATGTCTTTTTATTGTCCTGTCAGGACAGTCCTCTGACTCCCTTGTTGGTTAACAAAGCCTACTGGGACGAGCTCTAGTCACCGTCAGTTTGCCGGGGACTCTAAATGCCTGTGGAGAGGATGTAAGACTTCTAGTTAATCCTTAGAGATTGACAGAGAAGCAGACCTCTGAGAAGCAGGAACCGAACATCAGTCATGGACTCTTATGTCTAAGATTGTCTAGGTTTCGGGAAACGGTTGTGTTACATAGAAAAAGAGGTGCGGTCGTGCAATGAAAAGAAGCACGACCGTTGATTGTAATATCCAAAGCTATACGTCTTCCTCGTCGTCAAAGAGTTTCCTAGAGCTCTTTTTGCTCTGAGCAAGACTACCTGTGAACGCTTCGTCTGCAGCTCCAGAAGGTGCTGCCGAAGGAGCACTTTCTAGCATCTCCTCCTGACGGGCTATTTCTTCATCCTCCATGTTCAGAACATTGTCAGTCTTGTCTAACATTGCTTGAACAGATTTAGGAGCTCCCTTTGCTTTGGTCTTCAGAGCTTTTCTGAATGACGCGATTCGCTTTCGGCCTCCCTCTCGGTCACCACGGAAGGACTCCTCTCCAGCTTTTTGTGTCACAAATGTGGCTCCCACTGTCGGGTCGAGAGTTTTCATGATTTCATCCTCGTTCTTAGTAACACGAAGTTTGGTTGTGAGCGAACGGACCCTTCTAGCACCTGCTTCATCAGTGTAAGATATTTGGACCTGAATCGGCATTTCAGACTCCTTGATCTCTTTCTCAGGTTCAACCTCGAAGTAGAGTTCATGGTCCTCACCAACAACTCCAATCTTACTCTCGCTCGTCTTCTTCAGCTGGTCAACGACAGCTCGGGAAACTCCAGAAGCGTCTTTGATCTTGATCCCTGGGGGTGTGATGAGACGAACCTCTACATCCCTACCAAGAAGCGACGCTCCAGCTAGTTCGGAAAGGCTTCTATCAAGCTCATTTGGTGTGACATAGTACATCTGACCACCTGTGGCCTCTGGCAAGAGACCCAAGGTCTGGAGTTCCATGCCCGCACCAGATGCAATACCAACTACATCCACCGCAGTACCGAGTTCCATGAACATCTTTCCTAAATCCTCGTAGTATGTACTTGCGGGAGTCACTTGGTATCCTTCAAGGGCGCCAATTCCTTCATTTGCAAGTCCATCAGTGAGAAGAACTACTCTTCCAACATTCCGATGCTTGGCAATGACAAAGGCCATTCCAACCGCAGGACCTAAAGCAGTTCCACCTTGGTCGCGGAGTGCCTGGACATGTTTCTTCAGCTTGTCAGAGTTCTTTCCTACGCCTACTAGTTTTACTTGATCAAGTAGTTTCTTTGTAGACTCCATGATGTCCTTTAGACTTGCGAAGGAGTCTCTTGGTAGTTCAACAGGATTTCCGTTCTCCAGATTTCTGGCTAGAACAGTGCTCTCAAACTCTATCAGACCGAACATGGTGTCAGGAGCGTTTGCTGCAAGACTGTCAATTGATGTGTTTAGACTCCGTTTGACCGCAGCAAGGTTTGCTCCAGCCATTGATCCTGAAACATCAATGAGTCCAAGAAATGAACGTCCACCTACAGAAACTGTTCCGGTCTCTGTAGTCGTATCTGGGGGTGGTTTGATGGTGAAATCAGTGTCATCACCTGCTACAAAAACCTCACCCTCTATCACATTAAGAGTCCCACAGAATGGGCATAAGAAGTGCTTGCCCACCTTCGGATCCTCTTGGATTTGGTCCACACTAAGGAGGAAGCCATTACACTTGTGGCATGCTATGGGCTTTCCTACAATCTTTGTTGTCTCATGCGCAAGATGACCAAATTCTACACGCAAGACATATGGAATGTCGCTCATGACCTTCTTCGAAGCCGGAAAAGCCTCAGAGCTAGTTCTCAACATAGGCATCTAATATTAGCCTCCAAAATTTATCGCCTGACCTTTGCGTGAGCGGTTTTAAGTGAATCGACGAAGAATAGGCGTCAGAATGTACTTTCCTACTCCGAAAAAGAGAATAACGGACCGACACGTAAGATATTTACACACCTGTTGTCAGAACTGCAGGGTAGACAATTAGGACCTCATGGGAGGAAAACTCACAGATGGTGGATCAAACAAAGATTGAACGAGTTGTACAGGAAACAATGGCAGCTAATGCAGATTTGGAAGGCATTGTCATATGTGATGCCAAGGGAAAAGTAGTGTTTGGGCATACAATCAGCGGAGGAACAAAGCACTCAGATGTGGCAGACCTTGCTGTGAAGATAGCAGCTAATTCTTCCCAACTTTCGGCCGGTCTAGACAAGGGAGGTCTGAAAGAGGTCAGTATTGCATCAGACCACGGTTTCATTATCATCCTCGGCGACGTAAAACTTGTGTTGGCGGGAATTGCAGGTGAAGGTGCAAGGGAGTCATTAGGGCTTCTTAGGATGGCCCTGAGAAGAGCACTCTTGCAGCTAGTTGCATAGAACGGGCCCGAAAAAGTCAACAGGGTTACACTTTTCAACACTTTGGAGGATGCCCTCTAAGCCTGAATACATAATCCAGATGTAGCTGGAGTAATACTAGGGTCATACCAACCGTATTTAGGACTGTGAAAAATCTGAATAACACACTTGGTCACGCCAGGGTTGTTCTGATTGTAACTTGCCGGAAGGGAATGGGACTTGGTTCATATTGAGAAGCTTATTTGCAAGGGCTTCAAATCGTTCGGTCGAGAATCAGTCAGTATTAAGCTCAGTGAAGGATTCACCTGCATCGTAGGACCAAATGGTTCAGGAAAGTCCAACGTAGTTGATGCTATTCTTTTCGTTCTCGGACAACTCAGCGCCAAAACCCTCCGTGCTACTGTGTTCTCAGACTTACTATACTCTCCCCCTAAACCGAATATGCCACCGAAAGCCAAGTCTGCTGTGGTAGAGCTCCATTTCAACAACAAAGACAGGAAACTGCAGATTGATGCAGACCGTGTTGTGATTGAGAGACAACTGGATGATTCGGGAAAATCAGTATGCCGGATCAATGGAAAGGTGGTGACTCGTTCTGCTGTGTTGGATGTATTAGGCGCCATAGGGGTAGACCCTAATGGGTACAACCTTGTCCTGCAAGGCGAGATTGCTCAGATGGTCAAAGTGAGTCCCACTGAGCGAAGAAAACTGATTGAAGAGATTGCAGGGATATCAGCATACGATGAACAGAAGGACCGTGCCCTGAAGAAACTGGCCGAGAGTGAGAGCAACCTAGGCAAGGTTGACATGCAACTTCAAGAGCGGCGTCGACATCTGGAGAAATTAGAGGAGGATATGTCTGACGCTCGTAGGTATCAGAATCTCCACGAACAGATACGCAAGCACAGGGTCGACATTCTTGCATGGAGTACTATCAAGGGTAGGTCAAGGATAGAAACCATTAATGAAACTCTAGCACAACGAGCTGAGGAAGCAGAGAGTCTTGTCAAAGAGTTTGTCGAGGTAGAAACTGGAATTGGTAGCACTGATACAGAGATTGAAAAAATAGACCATGATATCGACCAAATCACTGGAGGAGACTCGACTAGGGTATCAGAGCAGTATGGTATTGTGTCTGCTGCAGTGTCCCATGTGAAAGGAGACCTTGAACGAGCTCAGGCAGAGTTTGACAAAGCCAGTGGTGAAAAAACATCCCTTCAAGAAGACCTCCAAACTACTCAGGATGAGATCAGTCATAATGAACAAATATTGACAGATAGGAATGATGAACTCACTACACTTGAAAAAGAGATAGCCGGTACGACTGCAGAAATCATACGACTTGAGGAGATGTCAGAGAGAGCACAAGTAGCCTACTATGAAACCACACTTCGGCTTCAGGATTTGAACAATCAAATGAGACATCTAGATGAGGGTGTTTCAGAGATTCGATCTACAATAAAATCAGACAATAGAGAGCTTGGGCTTGCATACGAGGAGCTTAGAGATGCAACTGAGAGCTTGGAGAAAACTGATGCAGAGATTTCACAGCTGAAGGAAACCATTCCAGAAAAGAAGGCAGAGTTTGAAGAGTCTGAAGAACTTGAAAAGACAAAACAGGTTGAAATTGATAGTCTGACTGAACGACTCTCCACAGTAGATGCAGAAGTAGTAGAGAGTGCGAAGATTGTTGCCCAGACAAGGGAAGAACTCATCAAGGTGCAAGCGCGGCAAGAGGCTTTGAAGGAGGCAGAAGACACCTTTCTGAAGAGACGACGTGCTATTGCCACAGTCCTTGAGCTTAGAGATGCTGGCGCTATCAGCGGGATTCACGGCACTGTAGCTGAGCTTGGTACAATTGATCCAGACTATGCAGTAGCACTAGAGATTGCAGGGGGCAACAGACTCTCACACATTGTTGTTGAGAATGAACATGTCGCGACTGAATGTGTCAATGTTCTGAAGAGTGAGAAAATTGGTAGAGCCTCATTCATTCCACTGGACAAGATTAAACCCCATGCTCCTGGAAAATTACCGAAAGATGATGGTGTCATTGACTTTGCACTGAATCTAGTCAAGTTCGACCCAAAAATGCGTCCAGCCTTTGAGTTTGTATTCTCAGACACTATTGTAACTGAAGATTTCGACACTGCCAAAAGACAAGGATTCCAAGGCCAAAGAGCTGTTTCTCTTGATGGAGACCTCGTGGAACGCTCCGGATTGATGACTGGAGGGTATTTCCAGAAAGCTGCTATTGGTTTGTCTTTGCAGGTGAAAGATACTAGTCCACAAATTGTTGAACGCCTTCAGGGTCTGGAAGAGATACTTAGTGACCTTCGTAGTAAGCAAGATTCACTTCGTAAGGAGAGAACAACCCACGAAAAAGAGGTTCAAGGTCTCTCAAAGACAAACTACAGGCTTCGTATGGAACTAGATAGATTTGAAGAAAGGTTCGAAGAGCAGAAATCAAAATCAAAGATACTACAGGAACGGATAGACAAGGCCAACCTCACAATAAGTGAATTAGAAACTCAGGTGAAGGACCTTCAGGAACGTGATGACGAGCTCACGGTTCAACGTGAGAGAGTTAGAGCTCAGCGTGATGAAGCCAATGAAATATTAGTCACATCAGATGCAAACAAACTCAATCAAGAAATCAAAGATCTGAAGGAAGTTCAGGAACAGTATCAGAGGCAGAGGGAAAAACTCCAGAGTGAAATTACTTCAGTAAGAGTGGCACTTGACGAACGACTTGGACCCAAGGCAATTGAGATTGAATCCAAGATCCAGTCTCAAGATGCCATTATTCCGGGTCTTGAAGAGGAAGCTAAGCGGTTACAGATGGGGCTCTCTGAGAGAGAAAGTGAGTTTGAAAAACTCAAAGAAGAGCGAGAGCGTATCGATGATGCTGTCAAGGACAAACGGGTTCGTCAACTTGAACTGAAGGAAGACCTACGAAATCTGAGGCTGAGACACGAAGAAATTCGTGAGGCACAGACTTCCAATGAGAAAGCCGTATACCGACTCCAGACTGAACAAAATAGGTTAGAAACTGATATTGTTGCTTTTATTGCCGAACTAAACACGGTTGCTGATACTCAAGAAGCCCTTGAGGAGAGAAAAGAAGAACGTGAGCTAACCTACAAAGAATTGGAAGAATTTGAAGAGAAAATCAAAGAGATTGAACGAGAGCTCGAAGCCATGGGACCTGTCAATCTAAAATCGCTCACCGATTATGACATGGAGAAAGAGCGATATGAGGAGATTGTTGATAAGAAGACTGGACTAGAGGACGAACGACGGGAGATTCTCGCTTTCATGGAGAATCTTGAAGCTGAGAAGACACAGAAATTCCTTACAGTCTATAACGAGATTGCAGACAACTTCTCTACAGTGTTTGCACAACTTTCCCCGGATGGTGAAGGTAGTCTCATGCTTGAAAATCCCGAACATCCTTTGATGGGAGGGATAACTGTCAGATCAAAACCACATGGAAAGGAACTAGTCACCCTTGATGCTATGAGTGGTGGAGAGAAGACTCTTACTGGACTTGCACTCATTTTTGCTATTCAGATGTACAGTCCTGCGAGTTTTTACATATTTGATGAGATAGATGCCGCGCTTGACAATGTCAACGCTCACAATGTGGCGCTCCTCATCTCGGAGATGTCGAAGAACTCTCAATTTGTGGTTGTTTCATTGAGAGATACCACTGTTCGAAAAGCTGATTTGTTGGTAGGGATAGCAAACCAAGATGGAATCTCAAGAATTGTGTCAGTTGATTTGGAGGAGGTTGGTGCATCAGCATGATGGATGACGACTCTCCCTTCTGGGCAACTCCACCGTACATTCTTCTTACTGATGTACTCCAGTTAGACAAAGTTGATCCATGGAATGTGGATGTCGGCAAGCTTGTCGGGGGTTTCCTTGATGAGATGAAGCGACTGGGAGATATCGACTTTCGTATCTCAGGAAATGCATTGTACTCGGCATCAGTTATTTTCATGAGAAAAACCAGAGAACTCGTTGAACTCGGTCTCTTACCACCCGAGGAGGAAGAGGATGAAGGGGATCTGGTGATTCCACTCATTCGACCACCCTTTAGACTGACAAACCGACGTGTGACAATAGAAGAGCTACTTGTAGCCATGGACCATGTCCTCAGCAAAGGCTCCAGACAACGATCTACACCAACAAAGCGAAGATATAGCTCAAAAGCAGATTCATTGACATTTCAGATGAATATAGACCAAGCCAATATAGAGGAAACAATCGCTGATGTCTATGAGGACCTTTGTAGAATACTGAAAGTTGGTGAAGTGTCAAAGTTTGTGGATGTGCTTATGAACAATACTAGACAGGAGATAGTGCGTGTTTTCTTCTCGTTGCTTTTCCTTTTCGCACGAGCTTACATTGACATTTGGATGGATGAGAAGAGTGTCATCTGGGTAAAACTTCAGGATCCTCCCGAGGTTACTGAAGATGATGAGACTCCTGAAGAGGAGATTCAACCAGAGATTAAGACCTAAGGTGATAGTTTTGGAGGATGATATGACTGTGCTAGAAGCTGCCCTTTACGTTTCAGGTAGAGCACTGACTTTGGAGGAACTAGCAGACATCATTGGAAAATCTCAATCAACAGCACAGAAGATACTTGACGACTTAAGCTTCGAATATAACAAGAGAGAGGGAGCACTAGAGGTGATTGCATTGCCTAAGAACCGTTATGTGATGCAGCTCAAACCCGAGCTCACTCCCCGGGTTGGTAAACTGATACCTGGAGGGCTCTTGTCCTTTGCAACTCTCCAAACTTTGGTCTTTATCGCACTTAAACAGCCCATAATACAATCAGAGCTTGTTGCTCAACGTGGAACACATTCCTATGATCATATCAGAGACCTTGTTGACAAGAAGTTCGTAGATTCAGTTCCAGAAGGTCGTTCAAAGTTGTTAACAACGACCCAACTCTTTGCAGATTACTTTGGTCTTGACAATGACCGTGTTAAGCTCAAGGCTCAGCTCAAGTTCAAGATGAAGAAGATACTTGAGGACCAACGTGAAGTGGAAGAGGCTGCTGGATTGGCTCCGGAATAGTTTCCAAGTGTAATTTGATTATTGTCTAACATACACGGGGTATCGGCTCGCCATAAGGGACTTGGATTATCTTACGACCTCCGATTGTTGTCCTCATGACGACTCTAGCCTTGCCGTCAATAACTTTGCCAACAACTCTAGCATCACTGGTAGTTTTATGTGTAGATAGTGCACTTAGAATGGCGTCGGTCTTTTTCGGGTCGACACTCATCACTACTGTACCTTCGCAACTCATGTGAAGCGGATCAAGTCCTAATACGTTGCACAGTGACTGAACTGCTGGACGTAATGGAATTTGGTCTTCTTGGAGTTCGAATTCAACCTTGGACTTTGATGCAATCTCATTCAAAGCAACAGCAGTACCTCCCCTCGTAGGATCTTTCATTGCATGAATTCCGCCCACATCAAGACAGTCACGGATGGGTTCCCAGAGAGGGGCAACGTCGCTTTTCAAATCAGTCTCGAACTTCAATCCTTCTCGATGTGCTAGTAACGATGTCCCATGATCACCGATTGGACCGGTGAAGACTAGGTCATCGCCAGCCCTAGCACCACTGTCAGTGATTGGATGACCTAGATAGGGAATCCCTATACCGGTTGTTGACATCACAATCCCGTCAAGTGTGCCAGATGGCATGACCTTGGTATCGCCAGCTATCATTGCTACACCGAGGGGTTCGATGATGCTATTGAGCGATTTGAGCATAGTCTGCAGTGTGTCAATCTCGACGCCTTCTTCTATAATCACAGTGTTTGTCATTGCGAGAGGCTGAGCTCCCATTACTGCTAAATCGTTGATAGTACCACAGGCAGTCAGTATTCCTAAATCACCACCAGGGAAAACGATTGGATGTATGGTATGGGCATCAGTACACACAATTAGATTGATTCCTGCAACTTGAAGCGTAGCACCATCATCCATTTCATCCAGACCAACATCCCCAATCTTCCTTAGTCCAAAAGCAGGGATTATGACGTCTTCTAAGAGACGCTGCATTATCTTACCACCAGCACCGTGTGCAGTTTCAATCTTTGGCATTGTCAGTCCTCCGACTGTGCGGTATCTTGGAGCAGACCTCGGAAGTATTTGAAGAGGTCGTTCTAGACATGAAATAGAAGTTGGCTACTAAGCAACATTTAAAACGAATCTACAAGGAGCGTCATTGACCTAACCAAGAGGTAGTCAGAAATGGGCGTCTGGCATAGAAGATCAACACGAACATCCACTGGAGCTCGATTAAGGCGATTCAGAAGCAAGAGAAAGCACCAGATGGGTCGTACTCCGACTGAAACCCTAATGGGTGATGCAAAGAGGAGAACAATCGACAGTAGACGTAAAGCAAAGAAGATGCCAGGCCTTCGTCTAAATCAGGTCAACGTCACTGATCCATCAAAGAATGTCACATTCCGTGCGGAGCTACAAGACGTTGAGATGAATCCAGCAAACATGGACTATCAGCGGAGAAAAGTCATCACACGTGGCACTATTATCAAGACTACGAAGGGTCGTGCCAGGGTGACCAGCAGGCCTGGTCAGGATGGCATAGTTAATGCTGTGCTAATCTAGACAACTCTTTTTCGTGAGTAGTTGTTGGTTCTAACCCGCAGTGGATTCTGCTATCTCAGCTTCAATACTTGTTATTACGAAGTCCTTTCCACCTGTGATTTTGGTGGAACTACCTCCACATTTTGGACACTTCATAGGTGCAAAAACAGCTATCTGATTAGGTATGTTGGGGTCTATTTGTGACTCACCTTCAAATCTACAGTCGTTGCAGAGTAGTCGACCTTTGACTGTCTTGATTCGTAGCTCTGCGCCTTCTAGAATTGAGTTTCTGCTGGCAATTTCGAAATTGAATACAAGCTGCTCAGGTACAAGAAACGTGAATTCTCCTACCTCCACGTTGACAATGGACACCTTTGTTGCGTTGTTGCTCTTTGCTGCTTCGACTGCAGTATCAACAATGGAACAGGCTGCGGAGAATTCGTGCAATTAGTGACACCGATACGGGCATGTATGCGGTCTTGTTAAGGCATTTCCGTTATAGTCAAAGGTTCAGACTCTTTATATGAAACAATGTCCATTGAAGGAAGGTCCTGTTGTGATGTAAGAGGGAGTCGCTTTGTCCAAGACGTCTAAAACATCAAAGAAGGCAACCACACCTAAGAAGACTACAGCTAGTAAGAAATCTGCAGCCAAACCGAAGAAGAAGACCCCCAAACCTAAGACAAAGAAAACACCTGTTAAGAAAGCGAGTTCAAAGAAACCAACACCAAAGAAGACCGTGAAGAAAAAACCTTCGAAGAAAGCCCCCAGTAAGAAAGACAGTGAAATGCTGAGAGAACTAGAAACAGAGATACATAGTGACGATGAGCAGGTGTGTCTAGGAGCAGTCGGGCTCCTAGGTGTTTTGAATCATCCCGATGCAACGCGCGTCTTAATGATTGCGTTAACAGACTCAAGATACATGGTCAGGATTCATGCAGCAGCTCAGTTGGGTGAACGAAAAGATAGAAAGTCGGTTGATGCGTTAGTAGAATCACTCAAAGATGAATCCATTTTTGTCAGACAGACAATTGCAGGTGCTCTAGAGAACATCGGAGGTGCTAAAGCAAAGAAAGCAATTTCCAAGGCGGAGAAAGAAGGTTTACTTCTGGATGAGCTCCCAGAAGGGAAAAGGTTGGGCGAATAGAAACCGAACGCCCTTTTGTGGCACTTTGACTACAAATGTATTCAACTACATTCTGCTTATATTGAAAGAAGTCAGGAATTCTGTAGAAGACTAGACGGAGATTTACTATTTTGATTGGTTCCTCTAACGACGAGGTTGCAAAGATCGAGTCACAGATCAAGGATCTTGATTTGGATTACATGCGCGGATTGGTTTCAGAAGAAGCGTATAACAAAAGGCTGGCTGAATTGAAACAGCAGTTGGAACAAGCTGGTGGATCAGTTCAAGAAGTGTCTTCGGTTCAGAGAATACAACCATCTGAACTTCAAGCCACTAAACTTCAACCGCCGCCAATCGAGAAGAAAGCCACAGTAGATCCTGTCACAGCTGTGAAGAGAACAATAGAGGGCATGAGAAGACTCGCCTTGGAAAGAATAGCACAAGAAGCGGGTGTATCAACCATGAATGTCACTAAGATTCTCAGTGATCTTCTTGATGGTCGAGAACTATCTGGAAGAATCGATCACGATAGAGGCGACTTCATTCTGGGTACCGGAACTGGGCCACCGCCCAAGACTATTGCTGTATGTCCCTTCTGCAGAAACGATCTCAAACGAATTGCTGTTAAAGGGGAAACTGTGACCTGCACCATGTGTAAAGAGTCATTCATCGTTTCATAATGGCTTCCTAGGTGAGTGCAAATGGACTTCTTTCAGGCGTGTCTGAAAGCTGATAATCGAGCCGCTGTTAATGCCGTCAGGAAGATGATTCCTTCTGCTCGTCCGTCAGCCATTTGGGCAGTCCTAATGCATGGAGCAGCATGGCATGAACAGATTACATATGATACGCCACACTCAACTATTTTGGTCAATTCAATACGCAAGATGATTGAGGACTTTGGCAGTCATCCAGGCCTTGCTCCTGATGTTAAATCAGGATCAGTCAGAGTCACAGTCGAGGAAGAGAGGAAGACGGACATTCAGGAATTATTGATTGAACGTCTTGCACTTCATTTGGCCGATATTGATCACTGGAAGCTAGAGAAAGGCCCAAGTTACAACGTTGAGAGGAGTGTTGATTCACCAGATAACGCAGTCCGGAAACTAGAGAGTTCGGTACGACAAAAGAGTCTAGTTGGTTCGTGGGAAGCATCAGGCATTTTAGCATCTAGAGATGAGCCCATTAGGCTAAGACGTGTTATTGCATCACTTGCAGCTGAGGATCCCGACAAACTTGGACACGCATTCATAATGCCTATCTCTCTCATTACTGAGTTGCCGGGAGCTGAATATACCCGACCACAGATTGCAACTTTGTGGCATCTCATGGAATATCTTGTGAGAAAAGTTCCAGCAAAGGCACCAGAGGATTTCTCTCAGGATGACAACCCATCTAGTCTAGCAAAGCCAACTGATCTAACTGAGTATCGAAGCATCTTCATGAACTCCGTTGCGAACTACGGAATTCTTGGACACAATACCATCTTTGCACAGAGAATCGCAGATGCAAACCAGAGCGGTCTTGTGACAAAAGAGATGACTCGTTGGCTTGTTGACAGGCTAGAGCGTAATATTGGTAGTAAAATGGCTTCAGAGGATGATATGGCTGTAAAGAAGATTCTGAAGAGAAATATAGCGGCTGACTGGAATCAGCAACCTGAGCCTATTAGGCTCCCTCACACAAATGACCTACTGGAATGGGTCACTACGAGCGATATTTCTGAAATGTGGAATGCAATGACTCATTTGAAGTCCAGTGAGTTCGAGAACAGAATCCTTGAATTTGATGGTGAATGGTCGCTTGTTCGATGTTGTCAATACATTATGTCAACGTTACTAAGTGAACCACGTGCATCTCACGTGATTATATTCACCCATGCAGCTTGGAACCTAGTGGATTATGGTCTGATTCCCAGTGATTTAGCTACTCTTCAAGTCCATAGAATGCTTCGAAAGCATCTGAGCGAATGGTGATTTTTCCCAAATAATGTGAAAAAGAATGGTAGAAAGGGATATACCCTCTCAAGAATTACTTCTCATCACCCTTTCTGTAGGACTCAGCAAGAAGGTCCGGAATATATCTAACCTTCATCTCAGTACTCTTCATCATGTCGTTGAGCTGGATTGTACAGAAGGGACACTCTGTGGTCACCATGTCAGCCCCAGTTGCTTCAATGTACTCCTTCCTTGTCGTGGCAATTTTCATAGATAGCTCACGTTGGCCTGCACGAAGTCCACCACCTGCACCACAACAACGGTTCTTGTAGGGATCATCGATATATTCAACACCAGGAATCATCTTGAGTAGCTCTATCGGTTGATCGACCACACCCTGACCTCTGCCAAGGTGGCATGGTTCATGATAGGTGATTTTCAACTTTATCTCGCCTTTTGGTGGAACAATGTTCTCTTTACCAATGACATCTAATAGATACTCAGCTAAGTCGTAGACCTTAAACTTGGGAGGTGTACCGCGTTCTTCCTCAATGAGTGGATAATGGTCCTCTCTTAGGGTCTTACCACAGCCAGCACAAGCTACGACCACTGTGTCAAAGTTGTACTTCTCCATGGCGGTTTCAAAGATCTCAGTGACCCGTCTTGCAGCAGCATGTGCAGTGTTTAGATCTCCTGTTCTGAATGCAGGACTGGCACAACACCACTGTTCTTTAGGAACAATTACATCAATCCCGTTGCGGTTCAGAACATCAATCAATGCTTTGCCGGTGCTCTGCATCCTATAGTCTATCAAACAGCCGGTGAAGAATCCCACACGACCACGGGAATTATTTGCTAAGAACTCCTCTGTTTCAATCTCAGATAGAAGTGGAGTGTCCTTCTCAGGAACTGCACGACCCGTAGTGTTGACCGCATCAATGAAACCTTGTTGACCCTCAGCTAATGGATAACCAGCCTCGACTGCCTTTGCTCGTAGTAGTTCAACTGCAAGAGAAGGAATCTTGATTTTTTTGGGACAAATATCCTCACACATCTTGCACGTTGTGCAGCTGTAGATTGACTCATTCATCGCCATTGCAACACGATCCTCGACATCTCGTGGATCGAGTTCCAATCTGGCAAGCTGTCGGATAATCATAGGACCTGGATAGTCCCAAGTTTCATGCACAATAGGGCAGTTTGACAAACATGCACTACATTCAATGCACTTTCTAATCTCCCGGAGTTTCTCAATCTCTTCTGCATGGATTATCTCAGGATGTTCTGGTTTCTTGTCACGAGCCACGTAAGGACGAATACGTCGAATGCGGTAGGTTGTCTGGGCCATGTCAGTGACAAGATCCTTGATAACTGGCATCTTTTCGAGAGGTTCGAGAACAAGGGTTTCATCTGGATTTACTTTGGTACGACATGCAATGCGAGCTATCGTGTTGACCTTCACGGCACAAGAGCCACACTGGCCTCCCCTACACTCCCATCTGAAGGCAAGGCTTGAGTCAAACTTGTCTTGAATGTATAGTAGTACATCCAGTACAGTCATCCCAGGTTCATATTCTACATCAAAATCTTGGAAGTATGGTGCATCATCGGTATCTGGGTTATATCGCTGTACGCTTGTTGTGATTGTCTGTGCCATCTTCTAGCCTCCTTATGGTGGTGTAATCTTGGTGATCACTATGTCTTCCTTTCGCAGTTCCATCTTGCCGTCCTTACCCTTGCGGATGACGATATTGTAAAAGCCCTTATCATTGGGGTCAGCATCAACTCGGTAGTGAGCGCCTCTACTTCCTTTTCTCATGACTGCAGCTTCAGCAACCATTCGTGCTGTAGTGACCATGTGAACGAATTCCATAGCTTGATGCCATCCGGGGTTGAAACGTTTCACAGGAACATCAACTTTGATTTTTGGAACCACATCTTTCTCAATACGTCGAAGTTCTTTGACTGCGTGTTGCATTTCATCTTCCTTTCTAAAAATCTGGACCTTGCTCCACATGAGTTCGGTGAGCTCATCACGAGCGTCTGCAGGAGAGAGGCCTTCCTTGCGGTTGAGCATCGCTTCAAGTCTTTCAAACTCAGTCTTGATCTCCTCTCTATCTACGCCCAGGTGACTGGTTTCTTTTGCATATTCTGCGGCTTTTTCTCCGGAGAGAGCACCGAAAACCTGAGTGTCTGCGAGTGCGTTTCCACCAAGTCTGTTCCCACCATGGACTCCTCCTGTGCATTCACCTGAAGCATAAAGTCCAGGAATATTGGTTCCTGAGTTCTCGTCGATCTTGATACCACCCATAAAATGATGAGCGGTGGGTGAAACTTGCATTGGTTCTTCTCGGATGTCAACTCCAGCGTCTTCAAACTGCTCAATCATGCTTTCTAATCTAAATTCAATGATTGAATGGGGAAGGTGTGAAATACTTAGATAGACCCCTCCATCAGGAGAGCCCCTTCCTTCTTTGACTTCGGTCATGATTGACCGTGCAACTTGGTCACGACCAGCAAGCTCCATGACCTCAGGATAGTATCGGTTCATGAAACGCTCGCCCTTGTTGTTCAGAAGAATACCTCCCTCACCGCGAACAGCTTCTGTGACCAAGCGGCCCTTGGCTGATTCGGGCTTGACCATTCCTGTGGGATGGAACTGAATCATCTCCATGTCCATCATCTCACAGCCAGCTTCGTAAGCCATTCCGTACCCGTCGCCTACATCCAACTGTGCATTACTGGTGACACTAAAGATTCGACCAGCACCGCCAGTGGCCATGACGACAGATTTCGCTCGGAACACGAGGTAGTCACCATACTTCAGGTCTACAGCACAGACACCAGAAATCTTACCATCTGTGATCAAGAGTCTGGTGGCAAACACTTCATCAAACACCCGGACAGCTGTCTTTCGAATCGCCTCTGTGAGAGTGACCATTATCTCAGAGCCTGTTCTGTCAGAAGCGTAGGCGGTTCTTCGCCAGCTCTGTTTACCGAACGTTCTCTGAGCAATCTTGCCCTCAGGCGTCCTATCAAAAACAGCACCCATATCCTCCAAGTCAAAGACTCTCTGAGGGGCATCCCTCACAAGAATCTCTGCAAGGTTCTGATTGTTCAGGTAATTACCCCCTACAATCGTATCCTTGAAGTGAGTTTCAGGGTTATCGTCTGGATCTACATTACCCAAGGATACATTGTAACCGCCCTCGGCCATGGCTGTATGTGCCTTACCGAGTAGCTCTTTGCTTAGCATGATAACATCCAAGTTGTGGTTTGAAGCCTCAATCGCAGCGCGGCATCCAGCTCCGCCAGCGCCAACAACGAGAACGTCACACATGATTGTCTTGAAGTCCAACTACAGTCCTCCAATGGAGAGCCTTCTCCGTGGTTGAACCGTCGGGGTTTCTAGCTCTCTTTAAGAGTTACTGTTGAGACGAAAAGAAAAGAGCGAGGCAGACCTTGGTCTGCCAGATATTGGAATCACTCCTTGACTCCGATTTTAGCGTAGACATCAGCTTTTCGAGCGGCTACGACCTTATCCATATCGTCATGCATGCTTTTTCCATGGGAGTCCATTGTAACAAGTAGGGGTCCAAACTCCTCAGCAGTGATGACCCACAATGCCTCAGGCATACCCAGGTCCTGCCATTCATAGGCCCTTACCTCCTTGAGGCCTTTAGCCGCCAATGCACCACAACCACCAGTGTAGCTACAATAGACTGCTCCAACTTCTTTGAGCGCATCAAGGGTCTTCTTTCCCATTCCACCCTTCCCAACAAGGATTCGAGCCTTGTATTTTCGAAGGAACTCATCCTCAAAGAGCTCCATTCTGATGCTGGTAGTTGGTCCCGCAGACACAATCTTCCACTTTCCATCTTTTTGCCATGCTACGGGTCCAACGTGATAGATCACACTACCCTCAAAGTCAACTGGAGGTTTCTCGCCCTTCTCGAACATGTGAAGGGCTCGCTCATGTGCTTCATCACGTGCAGTGTATACATGCTCACCTGTGACGTAGACCACATCACCAACCTTCAGTTTACGAGCGTCCTCTTCTGAGATTGGGGTTGTTAGATGATATTCTACCATCTTAGTTTCCCTCCACTGGATGGGTCAGATATGTGACCTTCAGGTCTTTCGTGATTATTGCTGTACTTCGTCGAGCAGCCCAGCATTGAACAGCTACACCAACAGGCAGACTAGCAGGATGACGCATAGCATAATCAACTTTCACACCGAGAACTGTGGTCTTTCCTCCAAGACCCATGGGTCCAATCCCTGTTGAGTTGATGGCATCCATGAGCTCTTCCTCAATCTTTGCAACTTCTGGCTCAGGGTGCTTGTCATCAAGAGGCCGTAGGAGTTGTTGTTTGGCGATCTTGATTGCGATGTCTGAACCACCACCGATACCAACGCCAATGATGTTGGGTGAACAGGCTTTCCCCATATAGGACAGAGCATTGTCAACTACGAGTTTTTTCACTCCTGTTAGACCAACACCAGGCTTGAGCATTCCCACAATACTGACGTTCTCACTGCCTCCACCCTTTGGAAATGCAGTGATCTCTGCAGAGTCACCATCCACAATCTCCCAGTTTATCCATGGAATCTTCACTCCAGTGTTATCGCCAGAGTTTCCTCCAACGATGGGATGGACCGCATTTGGTCTGATTGGAACCTCTTTGGTTGCCTTTCGACTAGCCTGTGTGAGCGCCTCCTTGATGTCACCCATGAACGGGAATTTGGCACCGACTTTGACATAGAAAATCATGATTCCTGTGTCTTGGCACATGGGAACACCAGTTCCTGCTATGTCCAAATTTGTCAGAATAGCAGAGAGCTGGGTCTTCGCTGTTTCATCTGTTTCATTCTTACTGGCAGCATCAATTGCTGCCTTGATGTCTGGAGGTAGTTCAGTGACTGCCTTCTTCAACAGACGAAAGGTAGTATCATGAATTACTTGGTACGGATCTTCCATTCGATCAGCTTCTGAACTGTGAATCTGCGAGGTACGAAAGTTCGTCCCCACACACAGGCCGCGGAAACCGATGGGTGCTTAATCTGTGTTCCTATCAAGACCATAGCCTATGACTATATACGGGAGTGTTCCAATTGGATAACAGGAGTCTGATGAGTGATGGTTCTTGACTTGTCTGTTGCAGCAATTGCGTCATTCCTTACTGTCACATCGCTCCTTGTGATTTATTCAATTCTAGATATCCGTCAAAGAAGAGTGCCCAACGAGTATATCGCAGTTGGGGGTGTTGTGGGTTGTGTTGTTATACTGCTCACCGGTCACATTGCTAACCTGGTCCTTCATGTGACTGCATTAGTGATAGTATTTGCAATGGGCTACACCCTATTTAGAATGCGCTCAATTGGCGGAGCAGACGTCAAAAGCTTGTTTCTTGTCGCATTGATCAGCCCGGGAATTGAACTTAGGGTTTTGAATATACCAGTTCTGGAGGCGGTCATTGGAGTTGGGGGAGAACTGATGGTCATGCTTCTGGGAGGCTATCTCTATTGGAGATTGAAAATAAACGATGAAAATGCAACTCCTCCGTTGATACCCTTCCTCTTACTGGGATATCTGGCAATCCAATTGATTG
>MEHG01000039.1 GCA_001940705.1 Candidatus Thorarchaeota archaeon AB_25 | reverse complement strand
GGGATGATCTGGATGTACAAATGGCACACCACTGACCTCACAGATTTTTCTCTGATCTCCAGCTCGGAGGTTATCGAACTCTCTGAGTCCGAGAGCGGCACGCAGTTCTTCCTTTCTTGGCATTGCTCCCACAAAGTTTACAATTCCATTTACAACCTTGCACATCGCAGAGTTGCCGGTCAACTTGTACTCTTTTATTATGTGTAACGGGAGACTACCACAACCTCGTGACGCTCTACAAAATTGAATCCACCTGTAATTGGTCAGGATATATTCCTGATGCTGACTGAGGACGCGCTCATTTTCAATTGGGATGTATACTAGTGACGACACTGCAATTTACACCAACTAATTATCTGGTCTAGATGAGTAAGAACCCCAGTCTTGCCAATTAAACCTTAGCCGTACAGGGCTCTGAGTTGCCTTCACTACATCTGTTGAATATGAGACTGTCTTGGAATCGAAATATAGAGAATATCTTCATAGCCAAGAAGGCCAAAGCCACTAGGATTCTCTAGTTTTACGTGATCATCAAAGACTTCTTGGACCTTGACGTTCGGTATTTTTGCGAGTGTGTCTTTTTGCTGGTATCTCAGATACACCGTGAATGTTTGTCCTGTTGTTTTCAAGTCCTGGAAAATAATCTTCCAATCTGGCACTCTAGAGTTCCTCCTCTTAATGACAGATGAAAGTTGGGCGCATTTAATATTTGCTACTTAGGAGCCTGTAATCATAATATTCCATCCATAGTCGACTGAGGTTGCAGATCTAATCCAACAAAAATCCCAGTGAGAACATCATCAATCGCCTTTCCATTCTGATGTTTGAAGATATGAGCGATGCATCCACTCTTACAGTCTGATGCACCAAAACCCTTTGGTCCCGCATTGAACTCATTATTTGAAGCGAGAGATTGTGCCAAATCACACTCGAGATGTCGTTCGCTCTGTGCCCAAATGGCTTTTTCAATTTCTATATCCTCATTTAGGAGATAGTCAATGTGCCAATAGATAGTCTTCTCTTTTCGAAAGTGTCTTCTTAATCGATTCTTGAGGCTCGTTGAACCTGTACCCATTGCTGACCCAACATATGCCCACACACTTGGAACAAACTCTGTATCCCCCAGTGATTTGATTTGAACTTTGACCGGTTTTTTGACCTGGATGATGAGTACATAGACACCTTTCATCAATTGACCTCGGAGATAGCTCTAGAGGTGCAGCTCGATTTAGTGTTTGTTGTTTGGACTCGCTCATAGACGATATTATCATAAGTGTTGGAGGAACACCTTCAACCAGACCAATGGCATCAGCTGAGATTATTCCTGGAATTCATGTTGTGCGAGGAAAGTTTGCAGGTGAGTTTGGTTTCATTGCCAGCTACCTGATAGTGGATGAGAGTGAGGTTCTTGTGATTGACCCTGGGACTGCGGGTGATCCTGGAGATCGACTCGAGAAGGCAATCAAAAACCTTGGGCTTGACCCTAAGAGTGATCTTGTTGGAATCTTGTGTACCCATGGACATCCAGACCACGCTGCAGGCGTAGGACGACTCAAGAAGTCAACCGGTGCACCTGTGATGATTCATAAGGCTGATGAAGAACTCCTCCAGACTCCAGCAAAATTCCTGAATGAACGTCTCATGATGGATCGTGCTGAAAGATTTTCAATGAAACTCGATAAGGGGCCTCTCAGAGTCAACTATCGTGGGGCAGAGGCTGATGAGTTAATCACACATGGGCAGAATATCTCAGTTGGAGAAACGACACTCAAAGTCGTTCACACAGGAGGACACTCTGCTGGACATTGCGTCTTTTATGATGTCAAGAATAAGGCATTGTTTTCAGGGGATGAGGTAAACAACTTTCCAAATGATCCCCGAAAGTTCTACGTTGACATTTCTGGGAGTATCGTGGCAAAACTAGCAGCTTTGGAGGTATTATCCAAACTTGGAGCTGACCACCTCTTTCCTGCTCATGATACACCCCATCTCTTTGCAGACGTTCGTCTACAGTTTGAAGCTGTACGAGATGGAGTGGTTCACCTCCAAGACACTTTGCTTACACTATTGAGCGCTCGTGGTGATGCTGACATTGAACAGTTTGTCTTTGATATTCGTCAGGCACGAAGTGTACCCATTCCTCAGAGCTATGATGCATTACTGACAACTACAATTCATGTCACGCTCGAGGGATTGAAGGAAGCTGGACTAGTCCGCGAATTGGGCAATGGTGTTTGGACCAGAGTAGGATAGCTGCCTGAGCTAGATTCAAAAGATGGCGTTATTGTTGTCATATGTCTCTCGGCTTTCACATTCATCAAGGAGAGTCTTACTATGTCTGATCGAAGAGATGTACAAGCACCAAGTACTGTTGAGGCCATTCGCATGGCGTCTGCATCAGTCTTAGGAACATCAACTGGGCTTGGTTATCCAATAGGAAGTGCGATTGGTGCAGGTAGTATGCTGGAACAGCATTCTGAGTCTGTTTCCATGAACATAGCGCCACTGATTTTCTCTATTCGTGATACCCTGATGTCGTCTGAAGGTCTGGAGCTTCTCTCAATTGAATGGGATCTGGACAGAACTCCAGGACCTGATGTATTACCCGAACAGCTTGTGGTCGCTGGTGGTGTAGAAGGAGGCGTTGGTTCTCACGTCTGTGTTCTAAGTTGGGAAAAAGGTGTTGTTGACCCATTCAAGATTGATGATTATATGAAAGTCCTGTCTAAGAAGATTGCAGACATTGAGAGTGCTGTTATCAATAATGAGCTGAACTATGAACTGGAAGGTCTAACGGTCATGACTCAGTTTGCAGACCGACTGAACAGTGTTTTATTTGTGGACATGCTCGACCGCCGGTTTCAAGGCTCTTGGGACTCTTTGCAAGTGAAACCAGATCACGTGGATGTTGACTTGATTGCCAAGATGATTGTAGCTGATGATTTCACACTCCAACCTCCAGGGATGAAAATCCTAGGTCGCAAGAGTCTGGAGTTCAAACTACCGAACGAATCAGATGACAAGCTTATTGCTCATTTCAAGCGGCGCGTATTGACACCAAGTGCTATTGAAGCACTAACAAAGGTTGTCCCTGAAACTGGGCAGGCACTTCTAAACGAACTGAACTACTATGCTTACGCTGTAGAGGAATCAGAGGTTGTGGAAGGCGTAGTCAATGCATTGAGAGACTTTCTAGGTCTAAGTGAGGTCTCTTTAGCAGACATAGGTACCCTCAGACCTCGTATTGATGAGTTTGTGAAGAATCTTGGAGAATCCGTCAATGCTCTGGAGCATATCGTAGAAGAACACCTAAGCTCTGGAAAATTAATCACTATTGAGAATCATAAGAGTGCACTAACATCTGCAGTATCTGTTCACAGTGATGTATCCTCAGGCATAAAGAACACTCTAGCCTTGGAGATTATTGAAAGAATCATGAATTCAGTTAGTAGAGAGTTTGCAGTTTCTAGTGAAATTCGCGCGTGGGAACTTAAGGGTACAATGAGATATGCTATCGCCTACACTAAGAGAGTTTCCCAATATTTCTCGAAGGAGCTAAATCACTATTTAGTGACCAATGCTGCAAGGAAGGCTTTCTTCACAGCTCTCCGGGACTTCAAGCAAGAAACACTTCAGGATGATATTGGGTCTACTGACCTTACATTGTTCGATCTGTTTTATGCTGAGGTACAAGCTCAACTCAATGCAGCCTTCTCAAAGGAGGCTTTTGAGGGGTCTCAGTATGATGACTTCAAACAACTTATGGGTGTAGTCACTCGGAAATTGATTGAATCATTCAAGACAATTGATGTTTGGAATTTGATTGGGTTTGAGAATGTAGCCGAGATTGCCAGGAACGAGATTGCTCTCCAATACTCGATCGCTGAGTCTGAAGAACTGACAGACCATGGAAAATCTCTGATGACACTACTTGATGTGTTTCAAAATCTTGTATCTGATGTTATCCCTGATGTGGCTGATACACTTCTCTCAAAACCATTAGTTCGCCGTATCATTGACAAGATGCTTTCTGAACAGACCAATCTCGTTGCAGAACTAGAGGGTGCCGTTGAGGGAGCTGGTGAGCGACCCGATGAGTGGAGAAAGGAGGCATTGGAATGGGTTGAGAGCTTCAAGACTGCTTTGGATGATTCTATGTCTGGTCCACAAGCCCTTCTCACACTACTGAATTCTATTCACGACATCGTTGGAGAAACAGTCACTCCAAACGCAATGGTCGATCGTGCCAAGTTTGAAGCTGATCAACGAGAACAAGAATACATGGCTCGTGTTCAAGTATGGGAAAATGTATGTCGAGTTATTGACCAAGAGAATGATGCTATCCGTGCGCATAATGCAAAACGTGAGGAACTGCTTACTCAGAAGACCCAGCAATATGAAGCTCGAGTTAGGGAATACGAGGTGGCGCTGAAAGACTACATGGAGAAGTTGGAACGTCATAGAGCTGATCAAGCTGCAATAGCCGCAGAACCTACAGAATCTCCAGAAATTCCAGGAACTCCAGGGACCTTCACTCCTGCTCCAGCCACAACACCTCCTCCCCTTGAACCAGTAAAACCGCTAGCCATTGATGCAGAATTGCACGAAATCAGAACTCAATACCCGGTTAAGGAAGAAAAGTCGCATCCTCCCAAACCAGATCCTGACCCCTCACTCAAGTATTTTGTTGAGTTACGAGATTTGCTACAGAGCAAGCTGGACCATCTGAAGGAACGTGAGAAGGATATGGAGGCGACCTTTGCTAAAAGGGTTCTTCGACTTCAAGCAGAAGGAATTGATTCTGCTTCAGTGATTGGGCTCGATATTGGAGATGAATTCGTTGAGTATCTGATGGGCTCGAAAGTACGTGGTCTTGGGAAACTACTCCCAAGGGTTGCTCGTGTGTTTCTACGCGACCCGAAAGAAGAAAGATTATTGTATCTTGTGACATTTGAACATCGCGCAGGCGAGTTGACTGTTTCAGTCGGGAATACATTCCTGAGGTGATTGATGGTGGCAAGCTCTTGGGTATTAAAGACACGTCAAATGAGTGAAGCTGGCAAGGAGATTCTTCTTAGAGAAGCACTTGCATCACATATGCGAAGTACAAGGGATCGTCAGCTGTTCCATGAGCTCCTCAAGGAAACTCAACCCTTGGAGGATGTTTTCTCATTCTTTGCTGCATTCTATCTACACAGCTATCAAGGTATTCGACTTCTCAGTCCATCCGAAGAACCTGGTGCTGGGAGTGAAATGAAGGATGAATTAGGAGAAGAGGAACGTCGCCAGCTTGAGCTTGAGGTTCGACAGCTTTTCTCAGATAAACAACGTCAAGAGATTGATATTGCCAAGATATCTAGTGAGTTGACGATTCGCCTTATTGACGAGTTGAGTGGGTCTAGTCCATCACCTGATCTCAAAGAGAAAATAACTAGTCTAATCAAAACCGCCTTGAGTCAAGTTTCAGCTGATTACAGCGCAAACCATGACATTGACCTTATTCTCGAAGTCACAGGATGGGGCCAGCAGTGGCGAAATGAATTATATGTTAAAGCCTCAGGACTAAAAGAAAGCGCTCTTTCTCTGAGAGACGAATTGTTACGAGAGCACCCATCAGAAGTTCCTGAAACAACAGTTCTTCGAATGGGTCTTGAGAAAATACTCGGAAGTGTGGAGTATGCAAAAGGCCGTCTTAATGATGCGATTATTCCCGTAAAAAGCTGGGACGAAATCACATCTGCAATCTCAGAGAGATTTTGCAGGCCAATGGAATCTCTCAAAGGTCTGAGATATGCTCACGAAATAAGGATAGCAATGCTAGAGGTGTTGGAAGATGAATTTGATATTCCAACAACCCTTGAGGGCTATGAATCTAAGATGGGCCAAGTTGTAATCACCAAGGCTGCTGATATTCTCACAAGAGATCCTGATTATGCAATTGAAACGATCTCAAGTTTTCTACATGTGAGTGTTGATGACATTAAAGCACAACTTCGGAGGAAAGGTATCAATGATCAATCTATCATAGGTCCTGGTCTGAAGTCACTAACTGAAGAAACAATTACTGACACATCCCAGCCCGAAGTCAGTAAGGAAGAGATGGAGATGCTTGAGCGTTCATTAAAGACTCTTGAGAAGATTGAACGAACTCTTGATGGACCCGTCAAAGGGATGCTCCGTTCAAGAGGAATGCGAGCACTAGAACTTGACAAAATTGACATTGATATGTTCACAAAAGACCGTGCAAAGCTTGTTGGTATAGAAATAGAGGTTCTTGAAGCTCTCAAGAAGAAGATTAGGGTTCCACCACCCGAGGAAGTTATCCGACTTCTGAAAACACGCGAACAGGTTCAAAGTGGTGCCCTGAGTTCTCTTGGTATATCATCTGCTCGTGATTTCAGTCAACATAGAACTGAAGAGGAGACTGTTCTCAGCCTTAGGCTTGACTTCATCTGGCATTTCACGATTGGGATCCTCACTAACTTAACACGTGTGGTTGAATCCTATATCCGGTCGAAACAAGATCTTCTCAGAGTTAAGGCACTTCTGAAGAGCATCTACGAAGATACTGATATGGTCCTGCAGTTTCTCCGGGAAGAGATTCTGATTGACTTAACCTCCATGCGAATCTACGAGATGAAGGTTCTTTATCCCGAGCTTGATGCTAAGACAATCTGTACTTGGATGCATGCCCGTCTCTCAAACAAGGATATGATGGCTGCGGGTAAGGATCTAGAGAGCTCAACGAGTCCTGTTTTTGATGGCGTCGTCAATAAACCACTGGATATGTCCAGCTTAGAGTTTGATAACTATGCGATAGCCTACGACATAATGCAGAGGTTTCTGAAGCAAGAACGTCTAGAGAAGCTGGCGAAAGAGGAGTTTGCTTTCGAGACCAAACAGAAGGAAAAACGCAGAATCGCAGAAAAGAAGGAAGGAATTGATGTCCTGATGTACCTTCACAACAAGGGGAGAACTGTCTTTCGTGCAATAAGTCGAGTTGGAACTAAGGGTCTTGAATGGACTCCAAATGACACAACCAAATGTGCTAATCTACTGGCATACTACATCAAGACAAACCGTGGACGGAAGATTTGCACTGCTTGTGGTACCGTTACTAAGGAAGCCAAATGCTCACAACATGGTAGTAACTTCATCAAAGACTCTTCTGATATGGATAATCTTTCCGTATTCATAATGCGAAGTCTCTTTGAGATCAAAGAGGGCCTAATAGGTGAGGGAAGAGGTGTAGAACCCATGTCGTGGGACAAAGCCAAATCCACTGTGGAACGAGAGATTGGTATCCTCAAGAGAAAGGGCAAGTTAACTTCCAAGACAAATCTGAAGGAACTGATGCCTGGTGAAATTAATTATGTCATAGGTCCTGCAATGTGTGCAGTTGTCGGGAAATACTTCAACGAGTCTCTTGGCTACGCTGCGCGTCGAGCTGATATTGCATAAGAGATTGACTCACTGACTCTTCACACTCTGTGAGATCCATGCAAGATAATCCTTTGATCCCCACTCAATTGGAAGAACGACATACTCTGCCACTTCGTAGGGATGCTCTTCTTTCACAGCTTTCCATAGTGATTCGATATGGCTAGATGCTGTCTTCATTAGCAATATTGATTCACTATCCTCAACTATCTCTCCCTTCCAATGGTAGATGCTTGTGACCTTAGGAATGATGTTAACACATGCACATACCCGTTTCTCAACCAATTTTCGGGCCAACTCTTCGCTAATGTTCATTGGACAAGTCGTAAGTGCCACCACAAATTCCGGCATGAAATATAGTGAACATGACTACCATATAGCGACTTCCATTTCTCTTTCATAAAACGAAGGTCATTTATACCCACTCTAAAGCTCGAGGCTTCGGTGATTCGGTGAGTAAGTTCAAGCCGGAAGGAGTAATGCCTGCCCTAGTGACCCCATTCACACGAGACGGTGACATTAGTGAGGATGGTTACAGGCAGGTCATTGATTACACTATAGATAAGGGTGCAACAGGAGTAGTGGCTCTTGGCACCACTGGTGAATTCTCATACTTGCGGACTGAAGAACGCAAGAAAATGCTGAAGTTGACCCTCGAGTATGTTGATGGCCGTGTCCCCATCATTGCTGGCACTGGTCAACATAGTACTCGTGCTACGGTTGATCTCACCAAATATGCTGCTGATGTGGGATGTGACGCTGCACTAGTGATTTCACCATACTATCTCCGACCAGCTGACAAGGGGTACTATGAACACTATGAAGAGGTTGCGAGGAAAGGAGACCTCCCCGTACTGATGTACAATATTCCCCAGTGTACCCTTGGAGTCCTTAATTCCAACGTTGTAGAGGATCTTGCAGAGTTGGACAACATTGTTGGTATCAAAGACAGCAGTGGAAGTGTGCCCTACGTACTTGAGTTGATTCAGAAGCTCAAGGGGAAGATGGAGGTCATTATTGGTGCAGATGAGTGCTTCTTATCCGCAGTTGTGGCTGGCTCAAAGGCTGCAATAATGGCTTCAGCTAATGTTATCCCGCACATTTGGCTTGAGATAATGAAGTTGGCACAAAGTGGGAAAGTTGAGGAAGCCGCTAAACTCCAACGTTCTACCCAGACCTTTGCTCGTATGGTCTTGAAGTATGGAGCAGCTCCACCCGTGAAGGCTGCCTTGAAGATGCTGGGTGTGAATGCTGGTCGTTCCAGGATGCCACTGAATAGTGGGGGAACTCTCACCCCTGAGAGTAAGGAAGAGGTTCGTATCGAGCTTGAGAAAATGGGTGTGATTGACAAACTAGAGCATCCTGCCGTTCAAAAAGATATTCAGATTATTGATTTCCTTAAAAGACAGGGGATCACAATTGGACACTCTGCAGAACTAATGACAAGTAATGCAGCTAATGATATGGTGTCTGTGGGTATTGTAGCTGGTCCAAAGACCGGGTCGATTGGTCATGCCTTTGTTAGACTGCTCACAATACCAAAGATTGGACACGAGGCGCTGACTGTAATTCTTGAACCTAACCTATCGGTAAAGCCCAGCAGTCTAATGCTTCCTACAAGAAAGATACAGTCCATGCGTCAAGCATCGTTTTTCTATGGGCCTGTACAATCAGGTGCTGCCAAAGCAATAGCCACCTTCTTGGAAGCTGGGAAAATCCCTAAGAAAGCATTGGCCGAAGACTTAGCAATCCTTGCATTGGACATTGATCTCAATGCAAGAGACCGTCGTGAAATCACTGCAGCTACACAGCAAGCTGTCGAGAGTGCACTTGCTGGAATTTGGAGGTGAATTTGATGTCAGAAGAATATCGGTTCAAAGGTGTTTACCCCGCTCTAGTTACACCCTTCGATGAGAATGGCGTGAATGAAAAACAATACCGCGGCTTGATAGACCATGTCATTAAACTTGGTGCGACTGGGATTGTACCTTGTGGGACAACCGGCGAGTTCACTAGTATGAAGTTCGAGGAAAAGATAGAAGCAATACGAATTGCATGCGATGCAGCTAAGGGGAGAGTCCCTGTCTTGGCTGGGACTGGTGCAGCATACACAGGTGATGTTGTCAAATTGACACGTAGAGCTGCTGAGTTTGGTGCAACAGGTGCACTGGTCGTAACTCCCTACTTTCTGAAACCCTCAGACAAAGAGATCTACGAACATTTCGAGAAAGTTGCTAACAACAGTGACATTCCTATCTTCCTCTATAACATCCCACAAGTGACCGGAGTTCCACTACACTGGACACTCATCGATGGACTAAGAGAAATCGATGGTATTGTCGGTTTGAAAGACTCAAGCGGTAATCTGATCAACCTGACTACTATCCTAGTTAGAAAACCCGAGAACTTCCAAGTCGTAGTAGGTCATGATGAGGTCGCACTCCCCGCACTTGCTTCAGGCTGTGACGGTGCCATCCTAGCTAGTGCCAATATCTTCCCCGACCGCTACATCAAGATGCAAACAGCTCTTGCGACTGGTGATCTGAAAGAAGCTCTGATTGTACAGAGAAGTATTCAGAAGCTCATTCGCATTTTCGTCAATCATGGTGGCGGACTAGCAGTCAAAGCTGCTCTCAATATGATTGGTGTTCCAGTAGGTCTTGCGAGACCTCCCCTTCAGATTGGTGACGCTCTTGGTTACCACATGTATGATGAGATTCGGACCTGTCTTGAAGACCTCCAGATGATTCCTCGTGGAATTGTCACCTTCAAGATGGGTGACCGCTCCATAGAAACTGAGACCTATCCTAAGGCAGTAGGAATGGTCCCAGATGTTATAGAGGATCTAACATTGCTCCATGGTGAGGCTCTCTTCGGTGGAGGTAGTGATATTGCTCATGTAGACTTGATCATGGGAATGCGCGATGGTCCCATGAGTGTTGCTCTTGAAAATGCTGGAAAGGTTACTGAGGACACTCATCCCTCCAACATCATCAAGGACCTAGAGTTGACCACTGTGTTCGCGCCAACTGTGACAATCACCTCTGAGCATCACAAGAAGATGGTCTACGAGGTTGCTCAAAGAGCTGTGGCTGATGCTGTCCGACGAACAATCACTGACACAATTATCCCTGAGGAACTAGTTCCTGACCTAGTGATTGCAGCTAACGTGTTTGTTCACCCGAGCGCGGTCAATCCGACCCGTGTTCACATCAACAACTTCATCTCGGTAAGACATGCGATTCGACGAGCATTGGAGGGTCGTCAGAGTGTTGATGAGATCATCGCAAGGAAGGATTCTGCACGGCATCCGTTCGCCTATAATCCATAATGGTCCTGCTTAATTTCGGAATTTCGAAAAGAACACTCTGAAACGAAGAATCAGACCGAGAAGCACAAGTCCAACTCCTATAACTGTATAGAGAATGAACACCCGCGTTGCCATCATGCTTCGATACTCCCAGTCTGACACTCCCACTGGACACCAAGGTACTAGGTTTCGAAAAAGGTAGAAACCAATCAGGATGATGATTAGACCGCTGAGTACAAAACGGTTTGTCCAAACCAACGAATCATCTCTTTGCATATTACGTGTGCCTCTTTCAAGGTAACTTGCAATCCCATGGGATAATTGATGTTGTGCACGCACCTGTACATGGCCATTTGTTAAGACGTTGAAAACGTCGATGTACATACGAACCTTGGATTCTCAGAGATTTTCAAGGTCAAAATCTGGCACCATGCGAAACTTCGAAAAATTGTATTCTCGGACCGTAAGAACGTTGTAATTCATTGGGTTCTCCTA
Organism: Candidatus Thorarchaeota archaeon AB_25; assembly: GCA_001940705.1. Classification (GTDB taxonomy): domain Archaea; phylum Asgardarchaeota; class Thorarchaeia; order Thorarchaeales; family Thorarchaeaceae; genus SMTZ1-45. The sequence goes on along the minus strand of MEHG01000039.1, from coordinate 7,001 downwards.
TATATAGTAGAAACGGCATCATAGACTCAAGTCTTGCATCCCTCTTAGACTGTCGCACCACCATCGCATCCGTCGGAGTTACAAGCAATGGCTGAAACCTACGTCATCCCCATGGGTGACATCCCTTCGCGCAAGTTGAGGAAGACTGTGAAGGTCTTCATCAAAGAGGAGGATGTTTCCCTGTTTGATGATGATGGGCATCAATTCGGAGTCACTCTTGAAAAGAATCGGCTCGTCTTGAAGTCTGGTGCATAACCGGACTCATCATGTGCCCATGGGTGTCCCACTCTCTATACGAAACTCATGGCAGGTTTCGGCCAAACTTCGATGATTGTTTTTGATTAAGAAAAAGATGTGGCAAATCTCAGCTTGCTCTTGGCTCGTCATCGCCGAAGCTCAGCCAGGGGTAACCGCCTCACCGAATTGCCACATCATGATAACATCATGCTTTCCTATAAGTTGTCCGAATCTGGATGCCATGTCTAATCAGGAACCTTCTTAGCATGGGGTTGAAGTGGGTTCCGTAGGAGCTTTGACCAATGGACAAGTCCCGCGTTCTGAACCTGCTTAAGGAACTCGTTGCTACAAATTCAGAGAACCCTCCTGGATATGAGGCTGAGGTTGCCAAGGTTTTGCGTGACCACATGGAAACACATGGCATATCATGCAGATCTGTTGGTCCATCAAAACGGCCAAACCTGATTTTCTCGAGTCACGATGGACAAAAGGGAGACATTGTTATGCATGGTCATATGGATACTGTGCCAATTGGACCTCTTGAAACTTGGACCCATGATCCCTTTTCGTCTAAGATAGTTAATGGACGTCTTTACGGGCGAGGGGCTTGTGACATGAAAGGTCCAGTAGCAGCTCTCACAGAGACCCTAATTCTCTATACTGAAGAGCGTCATTCAAAACCTCTTGTCGTACTGACAACTTCTGATGAGGAGAGTGGATGCTCCGGTGCAGAAGAGGTAGCTGCAAGCGGCCTTCTCAATGGAATCAGTTTTGGTGTTTGCGCTGAACCTACGAGTCTGCAAGTCCTCGTTGGCGAGAAGGGTATGTTCTGGTCAAAGGTTGTGGCTACAGGCAAGTCTGCGCATGGCTCCAGACCAGAGGAAGGGGTCAATGCAATACACGCTTGTATAGATGCAATCCAAGTTCTAACAGAAGAAGAGTTCCCATATGAGGTCGATGAACTCCTTGGAAATTCAACTATGAATGTTGGAGTCATTAAGGGTGGAATAAAGATCAATGTGGTTCCTGACAAATGTGAGGCTGAACTTGACATGCGTACCGTAAAAGGTCAAGATCCTGAATCCCTACTCAAGGCAATGAATGACCGTCTTGAATCAGCTGGACTATCCGACAGGGCTCAGGTTGAGTATGTCCATGGCAAACCAGCTGTTCTGACTCCTGTAGATTCTAAGATTGTCACTTTGACAAAAAACATTGTAGAGCGTGTGACAGGTGTGACCCCCACTCTCAACACAGCGACGTACGGAACAGACTGTTCTGTTCTGCAACCGAAGGTAGGAATTCAACATGTCATCTGTGGCCCTGGCTCGATAGAACAGGCGCACCAACCAGACGAGTACATCTCTCTGGATGAACTCTATCAATCGGTTGATATTTACTTGGAGATTGCTCGATATTTTAGCAACTGAGAGATTGAAGGTCTCATCAGGAATAACCTTAAAGTTCCCATTGTACGAGGAACAACACACTGGTGTTAACAAGAAACATCAGAGGGGCGTTCAGGAATGCAATTCACAGAGATTATCGATCTAATTATTGAGTTTGTACAGAGCCCAATATTTCTATTCGCATTTGGTATGATCATTGTAGTGGGTGCGGCTCGACTTGCAACGAGGTCGAAATCTCAATCTGGAGTCCCAGTAATGAAACAAATGCGTCGTATGACATCAGAACTAGACAAAAACAAAGAAGTATCTGAACCCGTCGTTCGTTCGCGACAAGACATCATTACACAGAAATTCAACTCTCAGATGCAAGCCATTGGGCTAGAACCTGCTACATCCAGTGGTTATGTTCCAGTTTCTCACACTCCTCTTGCTCGATTTCTCATAGAGCGTGGAGTACATAATGATACAGTGAGTGCAATTCTTGCTGGTCTAATGGAAGAAGAGAACGAAACAGACGTACAAGCTATTATTGATGCAGCTGCTGATACTCCCGGTGTTGATCTTACAGGGGCGGAACTCGAGAAGGCTAAGCAGTTAGCAGTAGATGAGTGGAACAATGTTCGTCGGTTTAGAGAAACATAGGAGATTTCCGCGTTGACAGAGCTTCTTCATATGAGTGACAACTATCTACGAGAATTTGATGCAGTTGTGAAGTCTGCTGGTGAAGACTACGTAGTTCTGAACAGAACAGTATTCTATCCCGAAGGCGGAGGTCAGTCTACTGATCATGGAACTCTTTCTGATGGTAGGAGAACTGTCGATGTCTTAGAGGTTAGGAAAGTAGAGGGTGAAATACGACACAAGCTAGATGGTTGCCCCTTCGATATTGGAGTGGACTTGCATGGCGAGATTGATTGGAAACGTCGTCATGAAAACATGCGCTTTCACACGTGCCAACATGTGCTGTCTAGATATCTGCAAATCCACTACAATGTAGAAACAAAAGGAAACAATATTACTCCCGGAAGGAGTCGAGCTGATTATACTCCATTGGAATCTTTTGATGAAGACATGAAACGTAAAGTCGAAGCTGGAGTAAATGAGATTCTGGATAAAAATCTCGAAGTCGAAATCAAATTCATGCCACGTGCTGAGGCTATCTCTTTTCTCAAGGAACGTGAGTACCAGACGCGATACCTTGAGATGGTTCCCGAGTCAGTACAGGAATTTAGAGTTTTACTAATCGGAGATTATGATGTAGCATCTTGTGCAGGTACGCATGTCAAGAACACAAGCGAGATAGGTCATATAAAGATTGGAAAATCTAAGAATGTGGGAGCAGGCGTGAGACGCATCTACTTCACACTGACAGACTAGTACTATTATGCATCACAGCCAACAGTTTTATGCCCCATAGTGTTGAGTACTGATAGTGTGACTCACCATGAAAGCACTCGTGCTAACTGCCGGAGAAGGTCAACGGCTTAGACCGCTTACAACAAACCGCTCAAAATCTATGTTGATGATTGCTGGACGTCCTGTCCTACACTACATAATTGATAGTCTCATCGAAAACGACATTCGTGATATCGTCATTGTTGTTGGTCATGGTCGTGAGGACTTGATAGATCATTTCCAAATGGGTGGGGACTTGGGTGTCAGAATCCGCTATATGATTCAACATAAACAAGAGGGTGTTGAACATGCCATTTTGACAGCGAAAGAAGAGATAGAGGGCGATGAAGAATTCCTTCTTGTCCATGGTGATGTACTCGTTGAGCCGCAGATGGTCACTCGAACTATCAACAATCATGAAACAATGGGCGGCAAAGTATCGATGTTGGTGACTCTGGTTTCAAACCCTGAACAATTTGGTACTGTGAAGATTGATGCCAATGGAATTGTGGAAAAACTAGTTGAGAAGGGAGGTCCTGAGAGATACGTCAGCAATTATGCTGTTGCAGGTGTTTCCATCTTTAGTACTAAGATTTTGGCTCTGTTGGAGAAGCATCGAACCATGGAGCTAGCAATTGAGGAATTCATCAAAGAAGGAAATCAAGTTTCAGCAACCGTCTGGGAGAAGGAATGGGCAGAGTTCACATGGCCTTGGGACATTCTTAATGCCAATAGAATAGTCATGGACAGACTCCTGAAAGGAAAAGGAAGCTTCATTGCTGAATCAGCAAATATTCACTCAAGTGTTGTAATAGAAGGTCCTGTCTATATAGACGAAGGAACTATAATTCGACCAAATACAACCCTTCGTGGTCCGATATACATTGGAAAGAATGTCTACGTGGGCAATAATTCGTTGATTCGTGACTATAGCTGTTTGTGCCAAGGTGTCAGTATTGGGTATGCGGTTGAAATGAGAAACAGCATGGTCTTTGAGAGAGTGAACGTCGGACGGATGACCTATCTTGCTGATTCGATAATTGGCGCTGATACATGTATTGAGGCTGGAGTTCAACTATGGAACTGGCGCCCTGGGACAGAACCACTCCATTTCGAAAGTGAGGATGAAACAGTGCAAATTCCTCTCGAAAAGTTTGGTGCCATAGTAGGAGACAATGTTGTCATTGGTGTTAATGCTTCAATATATCCTGCAACAAGGATCGGAGAAGATAGTGTTATTTCAGCAGGATGTGTTATTCAAAAGGATATCCCGCCGCGAAGTAATGTATCACTGAAACAGAAACTAGAAATCAAGGAACGGACGGACCTGTAAGGGTACGATTTGTCAAACTAGATTTCTTCTCGGAACTCTCCTAACAGGATATTATCGGCGTAAACATAAGTTACACAGTCACGCTCTAATAGTTTGATGTCTGGATTACGAATGTTCTCTGGGATGAGGAATTTATGACCCTCAATCATGAGAGTTGTTCCAGTCTTTCTATCAACAATTGCAACATCATGACTCATTGTGATTGGGCGTGATGGTTTTGCTGGAATCAAACCTATTTGGGAGAGTAACATATCCAACTGCTGACGTTCCAGTTGAGTCAATTGTGCTCTAATTGATCTATACCCCAAGTATCTATCCTTTCCGCGACGTATCAGATGATCCTCGAATTTTCCAGTATACACTCTTTCGATTGCGAGATATGGACCAAAACCGCGAGATATTGCATCTCTATCCGTTTCGAGCTCACTCAAACCAGCTCCCTTCTGTGCTGGATGACTGAGTTCATGTGAAACCAATCCTATAATTCCTGCTTCATGCCATTTTTTCACGTTCTTATTGAACCGAATCGAAATCTGATTTTTTGCATCATCCCATCTTATTTGAGCAAAACATGAAGTTCTTCCCCAGTATGGCAAGACCTCCAATCTTTGAAGCTCGGGATAAGCTATAGAAATCAAAATCTTGACGAGTTCAGAAATGTCGAGTTTTCCGGACAAGATGGCAATTGCTCCATTTTGTGATTCTTGAAAAGCGAGCAATGAGCATCTTTAAAAGTCAAACCCAAGTTTTCCGCCGTGAACCTAGTAACAGGTATCTAGGAGAGTAATTACTATCAGCCGTAAGAGATGGGGCAAATCCGCCGCAAAAACCGAGAGAATAATCCGCGATGCAATACCTAAACCTGATGCTGAATCAGGAATTGAGGAATATCTCAAGAAGGCAAAATCAGTCACATGCTATGACTTAGCCAATCGGTTCAATATTCGTATGAGCATAGCCCGTAAAATCCTAAGAGAGAAAGAGGTAGAGGGAGTTGTTGTTCCCTATATTCGAGAAGGCGGTTTTGTTGTTTACACAACACCTTCAGAACTAGAGAAGAGAGAAGGTGGAGCTCCGATAATGGTAGCTGATGCTCTTGAAGAGGTTGCATCAAGCACTCCCAAGAAACCTGTGATTACCGAGGAGATGGACGAGGCACTTGCTGCGGCATCCAGCCCTGACCAAGTGAAACCGAGTGTACTTGCCCGGAAGCGCAGAGAGGCTGGTGAGAGGAAAGAACGCAAGGACACAAGACCAGAGGTAATTGTTGAACCCTTGGCAGCAGTTCCTCCTCAACCAGAACCTGAGCTAGAAGTAGTGAAGAAATCCGCTGAGAAGAAAGCCGCACCAAAGAAGAAACCCACTAAGAAGGAAGCTCCAAAGAAGAAACCTGCTAAGAAGAAAGCCGAGGAGAAAGCAGCTCCAAAGAAGAAGCCTACCAAGAAGAAGGCTGAGGAGAAAGCAGCTCCAAAGAAGAAGCCTACCAAGAAGAAGGCTGAGGAGAAAGCAGCTCCAAAGAAGAAGCCTGCGACGAAAAAGGCCGAGGAGAAAGCAGCTCCGAAAAAGAAGACTACTAAAAAGAAATAACGGACTTTCACTGGATTTCCGTTTTCTACTTGATCTGCAAAAATATGTCTATGTTAGTCTTGTTGTTTGTTAGATAAAATCGAAAAAGAGTACAGATTGGTCTCGCACTCTTCTATCAAGGACTCAGAGAGCCTCGAGTGCGAGCCAATTTGATTGTCGTGGTTCTACCTTAGTCTACTTCAGAGCAGAGATTTGCTTGTCAACATCCTCGAGTTGAGTGTCGAGTTCAGACTCTTTTGTTTTGTACTCGTCCTCGGGAATATATCCGCGCATATAGTCAAAACGTAAATCTGTCAGTTGAGCTTTCAATCTGTCTTTCTGTTGTAGCAGGAAATCCAACTGATCGCTACCCTCTGCTGGTACAGCTTCAGGAGCGGCAGCTGGCTCAGGTTCTACAGCTGGTTCTGGTGCAGGTTCTGGTTCGAGCGCCGGTTCAGGAGCAGCCTCAACTTCCGGTTCTGGTGTTGATTCGAGAGCTGGGGTCGAAATCTCCGGCGCGGGCTCTGGCGCTGGTGCCGGGGCCGGAGTGTCAAGTTTTGGGGCTTCTGTCTTGACGCTTTCCATTTTCTCCATATTCTGCCTCAGAACTTCAATCTGATTGGCTATCTCAGCGAAGCTATCATTAATCGTCTGATTGATAGACATCTTCATTTTCGCGAAGTTTTCAGCCAAGGTATCCGCAAGCTTTTTGGTCTCAGCTACGTTTTCGGCAAAACCTTCGATTTCTTTTAGTTTTTCCATCATCGCGCTTATATCAAAGGACATGTATCGTCACCTGTGTGCGCTTGTTAAGTGGTACATCCGTTGGAATGGTTCTTAACCTTTGCCTATACGAATATACGAAAAATTTACCTATCATGCGGCTTTGGCTTCAGCCTTACCTTCAAGTATGGCTCTTCGAATAATCTGAATGAGCCTATCTCTATATGAGATATCGATGGCAACAAGCTCGTACGTCGGTATTCCTAGAATTTGGCCAACTCTTTCAGGTGTCAATGCTGTAGGAAGATCCTGCTTGTTAGCGATACCAATCACTTTTG
>MEHG01000038.1 GCA_001940705.1 Candidatus Thorarchaeota archaeon AB_25 | reverse complement strand
GTTGGTGACAGGGAAATTAGCTTTGTGCAATAGAGAAGACAATCTACCGGACTGATCTACCGGCCCGTGTTGGTGGTTGCCAAAACCCGATAGAACGGTCAAAAGAATTGTGGAGTGAGCTGACTATCGGCATCCTTTTTGTGAAAATTCTCAAGAAACGAAAGACAATGCGGAGAAAAGTTCAGGAACACTTAACTCAAGCAGTTGCTCTTTTTATCAGTGTGGATAGTTTTGATGAAGCTAGAAGGTATCAACGCAGATGAATCCGTTTTCCATAGAATCAGATGCACATACCAAGAACTCTTGGGAGAACTTATGCTAACAGACAAAGGTATTACCTTCCTCAAAATTAAGGGTGTGCTTGGGGAAGGTCGTGAACGACTTCATGAGTTCGACTTTGATGAGATACATCGCATTCGAACCAAAAGGAAGAAATCGGGAATTTTCAGACATGGTATAGTAATAGGCCATCAGTCAAAATCTTCGGAGAGTCAAACATACTACTATTCATGTGAAGAGTACAGAGCTGTTGTCTTTCTTGCTTTATTTGAAAAACAGAAACTCCTACTCAAGACCCCTGAGGAGATTTCATCCACTATTCAAAGTCTATCGACGATTCAACGTAATGCTGATTTACTGAAGGTAGCTGAGAACCCAAAAATGCGACCATATTTTTTTGCTTTTGCTCTAGACATAATAGAAACAGAACTTTTGAAACGATTAAAACATAGATTTGACGTTGATTTATTCGATATTGCCATGAGCGACCAGATACACTCAGCTATAGCTCTACTACATGAGTGTGACCCCAAGAAAATTCCAAAGGATCAAGTGTACAACGCAGTCATCGATCTAGTAAATCATCTGATTTTGCGAGGTGAACTAGACGGGATAGTCACTGTATTGGGTAAATACGTTTCTAGTAAGGCGTTAGAACGAATAGCAGTCCCGTTCGATATGATAGCCGATTTTAAAACAATTTTCGCTCAATTGAACGAAAAGGGAATACTAATCTGGGCACTCGAGTGTCCAAACTGCTTCAGAAAAATAAAATATCCAAAGAACGGCAAAAAAATTACTTGTCCATTCTGCAATGAAACTATTCATGCAAAAGACATACTCAAGAAATTCGTAGCTCTATTATAACAGAGTATCAGGAAGCAAGTTTAGCCGCGAACATGTGGCCCGTGTGGTAATCACAGCGAAGTTTCGTGACCGGGCTAATCTACCGGCCCATGTTGTTGTTGGATCACACTTCGTATTGGAACGGGTAAAAGAATTGTGGAGTGATAACAGTAATTGGTAGTATTTGATTGTAACACACAACGAAACCTAATATCTAAAGCAATCAATTTGATTCAAGGCTGATATCAATGACTGACAGATTTTTCTCAGTGCCAGTAATCCAGACCACCGGGTCGAATGCCGGGGCGACAGGCCAGGTTGGTACGGTGCTTGCGCACAAACAGTATATCAATGCATCAATCATCGCTCCGAGATCTGGAATGGTGAAGGTGTCTATAGTTGTAAGTGGTGATCAACCAAACCGGGCAGTCAGAGTCGCGTTGGCTGTAGTTAGAGGTTTCAACAACTTCCAAGAGCAATGGAACCACATCGATACAAACGTGAACATTCCACTCGCCACTCCGAATACATACATCAGGCATATCTTCTTCCAGAACCTGTCCATTACAGAAGGAGAATATGTTGGCATCCGAGTTCAGAACTACGAAGCCAACTACATGCTGAATATTGCTGGAGTCTATCTCGAGTACTGATTGATAGTATAAATATAGCCGATTTTTTTAAGGCGAATCCTTTTTCCTTGTTAAGAAGCTGAAAGACATCAAATAGCTGTGAAAACACTAACCGCGAACGCGTAGTCCGTGAACCTTCTTGTGTGCCCAATTGTACTGACGTAGTTTGGCCCCTCTGCCAAATCCACAGGCTGCGCACGCCTTGTGTCGAACGTGATAGGACCTTCTTCCGCATCTTCTGCAGCGTATGTGGTGTGGGTTGTTTTTCTTGCCTTTGGAGGGTGTGCCCTTACCCATCGTTGTTTGCTCCCTGGTTTATTTTGGCGGAGGTGAAACGATTACGACGTTGTCGCCTCTAACTATCACGGTCTTGACTACTTCAATTATCTGCTCATTTGTTTCAGGATTGAATGAGATTTCTTCAGCATCCTCAAGGATGAGGTTCAGGTGCTGGTCATAACCTCGCAGTTTTCCCTTGATTTTCTTCTTGCCTTTTAGCTCGACAAGTACTTGGTCACCAATCGAGTTCTGAAGTAGTTCCATGGGCCTTCCTGCGTTCATTGCAATCACCATCACAGAAGCAACATCTGTGGCCGACGGTCACACGATGTCAGCGCTACCCTTTGGACTTGGCTTAAAAACATGACGATGTTGACTGTGCATTCCAGACGATTTCCACTGCGTAGGTTTCAAAAGGAGTACGTAATAACCACTAGACAATGCCAAAGATTGAACGTATCAAGAAGCGACATCTTCTCAAGAAGCGCGAACAAAGGGATGAGATTACTAAGATTGAGAAGGAGATAGGCTCATCAATCAAGGGTCTCGATGAATCGCGTCTTGAGGGTGGGGTCCTAGATGATGGGTCCCGAATTCTACTCCTCGATGGTAAGATAGTCTTCTTTCAACACGAAGGTCGTATGTTCCCTGCTCTGCGTGCCCTCTTGAATGATTTGATAGATGTTCCCCGAATCACGGTTGATATGGGCGCTGTGAAGTTTGTGGTGAACGGAGCTGATATTATGCGCCCTGGGATAACGCAGGTGGATGACAGAGTCAAGGGAAATGGAATCGTGGTTGTGGTTGACGAGAATCATGGAAAACCACTAGCAGTGGGGATATCCAAGATGTCTGCTGAGGAGTTGAGAGCCGCTACGAGTGGAAAGGTCATCAAGTCCATCCATCATATCAATGATGACCTCTGGGTCTTTGGTAAGATCTAATCTTCTTCATCTAATTTGGCTCGAATGTGGGACAAAGCCGCTTTGTAGACTTCTTTAGCAAGATCCGTATCTAGTCCACAGTTCTTTGCGAAACGGTCTCTTGCATACCCCTCCTTGCTTGCACCGAGATCCTTCTTGACAACATCAGAGATTGATAGGTATCCTTTCTCGTAGAGAGTTCTTGCTGTACTCCTTGAGAGCCTACCAGAGGGCGAGTCATCTCCCGGGAGCAATCGCAATTCAAGCAGGTCCGAATCAGCCAGGTCTTTTCCTACACCATATTGTAGCTGTCTAGAGAGCACACTCATACGAGTCGCTAGGCTTGATCTCTTTATTGTCCTGAGATACTGACTGATACTCTCAGCTACTTGACTACAAAAATCTAACAAATAGTTTAGATCCCCTTCATCCAGACTGATGCCTCTTGCCAGTTCTGCAGCATTTCTCACAATGATTGTCACATCTTGCTCATCTAACCAGTTCTCAAGTACCGCTCTCTTCGCATCATTTCTTTCAGGTAATCTCTGTATGTACCAATCTTCTGGTGGCTCTATACCCATTAGTCTGAGTTCCATCTTAGAAGGCACGTATGTTCTTGGCCTGATAGACTGTGGCAATTGGGTTTGAAGTAACAGGTCTATCAAAGTTAGTTCATCAGAATCATCACCAATCTTGGATAGTCTGCTCTTTATCCGCAGATAGTCACTAATGTCAAGATTCGCACGAACCGCACTACGTGCATCTTTTGACAACTTGAAACCATTCTCAACTTCTTCGAATACTTCCTGTTTCACTAACCAATTGAAGAGAGTCCTGAAGAATTTCTTCATACCTAAACGATAGTCCTTGTCGATGGTTCCCCTGTACGTATTATTCACATAATCTAGGAACTTAGTTCTCAGTTGGTCTTGTGTGAACTTCTTGCCACTGACAGTGGTTCTCGTGAGGATACTGATTGCCAAACTTGGATAGAGTTTTCCCGGACATAGAGGTTTAAGAGGTCGATGAAGTAGTTTCTCCTCCATTACTTGTGAATTGGGCATATTTCTGTTGGGCCCTTCGAACACGAGGTATACTCTTCCTCCATACTGAGCTAGATGATTTTCACCTATTCTACCAGCAACCTGAAGATACCTTGCTCTGGTTTCGAGATAGTATAGGTTCTGATTTAGAAGTATGACCACACAATCAAATGGAAAACTTGTGCCAGAGGTGATTCCCGTTGTCGATACAACTGTTCTGATTGTCCTATTCCTGATCTCCCGTTCGAGCCGTTCACGAATGCCCGCATCGACACCTGAGTGGTGAAACGCTGATCCAAACTTCAACGTATCCGCAAGTCTGTTACTCAATGGGAGATTCTCACCAAGTCCAATGACCCGGTCCACAACATCTGGTTTCACTGATCTAGGATGACTTCTTGCAAGTCTTCGAGCTATTCCTTGGGCACGGAACCGTGATCCCACGACCACAAGTATCGACTTACTCCGATAGTCTTCGAGATGGTCCATCACAACGTCAAGCACATCCTCTTGTGATGAGCTGGCCCGTTGAGTTCCATCACTACTCACTATGTCGAATTGGTCTTTGCCCCTGTTCACTATGAATTCGTCTGGTACGAGCCGCACACTTGGTCTGAACACCTGAGCATCGAGCCAAGCAGACACTTCTTCAGTTTCCCCAAAACGAGAGGAAAGAGTCACTATCTGGGTTTGTTCTTTCAAGAGAGTGATGACACTGTCCAATTTAGTACTCCTGTCAGTTCCCAAGGTATAAGCTTCGACCACAGTATTGGAATCGAGCTCTGTGAGCTCATCAACTATTGCGAGACCCAGGTTTTCAGTCCATTTCTTCTTCTGTAACATCGCAGCTGAGAATGACTCATACATTGAAATAATCAGATTACCATTCTCCAGTTCCGAATCTGAGGCTCTACTGAGACCATCATGTCGCACCACGGAGTATCCTAGCTCTTGAAGGAGGGTACCATATTCCTCTACAATCTGTCTACTCAGGGAGGTGTAGGGACTAAGATAGAGACATCTGATTCCCTTTTGGAGCCTCAATAGGATGACTATCATTGCTAGAAATGTTTTACCTGAACCTGGTGGCATCTGAATCACTAAATTGCCCTCGACATCCCCAATCTCCTGTACAAACTTCTCTTGAGCCGGAAGTAGACGCACGAAATTCTTATGCTTCAAGAGAATCTTTGCAGCTCTCTGGACATCAGTTCCAGTTCCAACAGGTCCGCTCAATTTCCCAATAGCTGCTAATGCTAACCTTCCTTCATGTGTGATCATGAAACCTCTCTGCTTTCTCCCCTTGTCTCCAGTTGATATCACAAATCCAGAACGAATGAGTTTGTTCATGGTTTCGTAGATTGTCCCGCCTGACATCAGACTCTGACGAAGATGTTCGTACTCTGCCTGTGTTTGAGTCTTCTCTCCCTTTGATTTGGATGATGGTTTGTCTATTCCATCTAGGGCTAACATACCCTCAACAATACTGTCCCATCCAAGTGTTGGAACAATCTCTCCAGTCTTAGGGCTCAATATTTTGAGAATTTCCATTGCATGACGATTGCTAAGAGATTTGAGCTGGTCTCTCAGGTTGGAGAGGTCATCATCCTCCTTCCTCCGCTTAGGCATTGCAATCACCGAGTCTTGGGGTTTGGGGCTGTGATAAAGGTTGGCTCCTGGTTATAATACTCGGTCTTTTCTTCGAACTATAAGCCATAATCATGAGCTGAGGTGTTTATAGTGAGGTCTCTATTCAGACGTAACCGAAGTACTGAATCATCTGAAGAAACTACAGTCCAGCGGACTCTTCCAAGTCTGGGCCTTTTCTCTCCAGTTTCAGAATCCAAAAAATCAGACCCACAACATGATATCAAGAGACTTGCTGAACTAGAAAAAGTGTTCATCAAGTCCAGAAAACTTGAGTCGCTAGCAGATGTACCTGATATTGTAAGCGAGGTACGGAACGGAAACATTGTACTGCTGGATATCTCCCGACTCAACGATGGAAATGACCAAACTCACCTGGAACTACGACGTATCATTGAACGAATCCGTGGAGAAACCCGTGGCTACGAGGCTGAAATCGCACTTGTAAATGATGCCTGTATGATTGTGACACCTTCATTCGTGAGTTTCTAAGAACTTACTTCAGTTTCACAGTTTCAGTGACCATTGGTGCTTTTGTTTCTACATTCAGTGCTTTATGGATAGTAGATGCAAGTCCAATCGTCTTACTCGCCTCACCATGACATACCAATATTCGCTCTGGAACAGGACTCACTCTTTTGATGAAGTTCAAGATCTGTTTTCTGTCAGAGTGTCCTGAGAAACCCTCTATAGTAGATACTTCCATATTCACAGGCACAACAGTGGTCTTCCCTTCTCGGTTTCTCATGTTCACTTCTTTCCAACCTTTCTGGATGCGCCGTCCGAGAGTGCCTTCGCCTTGATAACTTACGAAACATAACATGTTTTTCTCATCAGGTGCAAGTAGTCTGAAGTAGTCGACACTCGGTCCACCTGCGAGCATCCCTGATGTGGCCATGATGATACAAGGTTCTGCTTCAGTAATCTCCTCACGCTGATCAGGATTGTCCACCTGTACGAATATCTCGGAAAGGAATGGATTCACTCCTTGATGGAAAATCATCTCACGTATTTTCTTACTAAGAGCCTCAGGATGTGTTGTATGGATAGCTGTGGCTTGTGCAATCATTCCCTCGATATACACCGGAACCTTTGGTATTCTTCCTTTTGCAGCCAAATCCTCAATGACAAGCATGATTTCCTGAGCTCGACCCACTGCAAGGACTGGAATCAACACCTTGCCACCTTGCTCCAATGTTCTTTTTAATATCGATGCGAACTTACGTTCAACCTCTTGTCTTGGTGGCATCTTATCAGTAGGATGTCCGTAGGTGCTCTCAATGATGAGAGTTTCCAGTCGTGGGAATGTGAAAGTTGCAGGCTCAAGTAAACGGGTCCTTCCAAATTTGAAGTCCCCAGTGTATGCCATATTGTACTGTCCATCACCAATATGGAAGTGAACAATGGCGGATCCTAGGATATGACCCGCGTTGTGAAGTGTGAGCCTGACATCTGGTGCAATATCTGTAACTTCTCCATAATTAAGAGGTATTGTGTGAAGGATAGATTCCTTGACATCACGGTCTCTATATGGTCTGAGTTTTCCCTCTCTTTCTGCTACGTCTAAATAGTCAAGCTGAAGAAGTGTAGCTAGATTGAGAGTTGGGTGCGTCATGTAGACAGGTCCACGATAACCGTACTTGAAGAGAAATGGTACCATCCCACAATGGTCTAAGTGTGCATGTGTGATGACTACGGCATCCAGATTATCAACACTGAATTCAGGCATGTCAAGACGTGGAAATGCTTTTGCAGGTGTACCGACGTTTACTCCACACTCGATCAGAATATTGCTCTCAGAGGTCTGTAAGAACATACACTGCCTTCCGACCTCTCTGAAACCGCCCATTGCGATTAGTCTAATCCACCCATTATTTACCAGAGTTGGTCTGTGTATTCTTCTACCAATCTCACGAAATGACTTGTTTCGAGTCGCCGCCTCTGATTGAATTATGTAACGAATCTGTTTGATGAGTTTGCTTTCAATAGGCGGAGTTCGCATCACATTTGGTCGCCAAAAGGTCTGTCTTGTGATCTCTCTGAGTGTTGTTCCACTACGACCTATTACTAATCCTGGTTTTTGAGCCTCGATTATCACTTCACCTCTTGAAATATCAAAGTCAATCGAAGTGATTTCGGCTTCCTTGGGAACAAGCTCTCTAACTGCTTTTTCAGTTTCCTCATGAGTCAACCTGACTTCAGGAGCGGACCTGACCACAATGCGTTTCCTCATCTTGCGTGCCAAAGCTTTGATCTTATCACCGTCATCGAGTAATATCTTAGGCGCTTTTGAATAGATGGCCACCTCTGGCCCCTCATACTCCACTGAGCTGATTGCGGCTGAGCGAGGCAATGATTTCTTTACGACCTCGCGAATGTCAACATATTCGTCTTCGTTATTGGGCTGCATGGATAATCTTCACAATCCTTGGCCTATCAATTCCCCATATGGCCTTAGTCTGACCTGGCACACTTGTACTGGGCAGACTTCGACGAGATCACCTCGCCTGATGTTCAACAAATCTTGCCACTACTGCCCTTTCCAGATCTTCATGATACTCTCTTTGTCGACTTCTTGATATCCACTCTTGTCAATGACACTGACAAGTATGTTGTTTCCAGTGGCAGCATCTCTTTCAATTGCTGCTGCAATAGACTGTACTGCCAGCTCGATTGCCTTTTTCTTGGTCAGGTCATCCTTGTAACCGGTTTCTAAAACACCGAGTGCTATAGGTGAGCCTGAACCATTTGCGACATACTTGTCTGGTATAACACTGCCAACAAAGTCAGTATAGAAGACTTGAGGGCCTTCGTCATCAAACCCTCCAACAAGAGAGCCTAACATGTAGAGTCCTCTTCCTTGGAACATAATGTTGCTTAGAAGACGTGTCAAAGCTTTAACCCGAATAGGTCTGCCCCTCTGGATTTCGAAGAGCTTGGCCTCTGCTCTAAGAAGGTCCATTATTGCTTGGGCATCAGCAACAGATCCTGCGATTGTTGCACCTATACGGTCTGTAATCTTGTAGATTTTCTTAGCTGTCTTACTAGCAATCAGATAACCCATAGTGGCTCTCTGGTCGCTTGCTAGGACAACACAATCTTTGCCAATTAGACCAACGGTTGTTGTCCCCGTCTTCAATTCGGCCGGGGGTTGCATATTATGTTCCATGTCAATTAACTCCGTACAGGAGATGAAATCTAGAGAACTAGTGACAAACTCTCGTCCTTTTCTGCCATTTTAAGGTTTTCTCAGTGACCATTGAGGTGCTAAGATGTATCTAGCTCTAGGTCACATTCCCTTCAAGTGGTTTCGGTCGGTCAAAAGTTACTACTAGTTTGACTTCCTTTGCATCATCAAACACTTTCAGAGCGTCTGCAGCAATGCCAATCTCCGCATATTGGACGTCCTGGATGTATCGAGTTTCTTTTGGCATCTCTATGGTGATAATCTTCTTTGCTACTGTTAACTTGAAGTCCTCATCAGGAATTCCTGGCATTCGTCTCTTGACGACAGCTCGGAGCTTCTCCTCAGGGTCTGAAATTATACCTCTAAGTGTAACATCAAATTCAAGCGTTCGACCAGCAAGTGGACTGTTGAAGTCAACTCGAACTTGTCTACCTAATACAGCAGTAATCACACCTCGTTCATTCCCGAATGTAATCTGAGCTCCTTTGACTGGACGGGTCTTGTGTTTTGCAAGCTTCGTCTTCGCAATCATTTTGACTTTTCTTGGGTCTCTTTCACCAGCACCTTTCTCTGGTGGTACTCCAACGGTCTTGAAATCGCCAACCTTCATTCCGATAAGTTCCTCCTCCAGAGCCCCGAGTAACCAGTTCCAGCCTATCGCTACTAACATTGGTTCGTATCGATCATCCTCTTTGAAAATTCCAGAATCCTTGGCTACAGCTTCCATTGTCGTATCAAATACCACTCCATCGTCTTTTGTGGTCGCACTGTAATCAATATAGACCAGACTTCTCTCACCAACAACAGTTTCAGCCTTAGCTGTCTTCTTTGTAGTCTTCTTAGCCGGCTTTTTTGCTGCGGCTTTCTTGGCTGGTTTCTTCTTCGGTTTGGTCGATTTCTTCTCTGACATATCTTGTTCCCTCTCGAGACTCCAAGAACGCTTCTAACGGTTTTTTTCGGAGTTTCATAAAACAGTTTCCTTGTGGTCTTCTTAGAGGATTCCCCTCAGTACTTGTATCTTTTCAAAGAATAATGACTTCTCTGAAACCGCATCAACCACCAATCCACACTCACTCATTGCCTTTCGAACTGAGTCTGCATCCGCAAGGTTTGACACAATTACAAACACCCGCCCCCCTGATACTAGATGCCCCACTGCTTGTTTAATGAAACGTCGAGTGAGTTCTGTTCCTGTTTGTCCTCCGACTAGTGCATGATCTAGATCAGTATGTTCATCATCCTGTGGCAGATAAGGCGGATTGAATATTATCAGTGAGAATTTGACGGTCGGTGCTATGGCACAAAGCAAGTCTGACTCGATGACGTGACAGGTATTGTATAGGTCATTTCTCTTGAGGTTTTCAAGAGTATTGTGAACTGCCTCAAATGAACTATCGACACTCACGACACTGCGGGACCTCTTGGCAGCTGCCAGAGTGATGAGTCCTGCACCACATCCAACCTCCAAGAACACATCATCTGGTCTGATCTCTATGGCATCTAGGAGGAGGTATGTGTCCTCAGAGGGCGGATATACTCCTGGAAAGACAGTGATATTGTGCCTCTCATCATCCACCTTTTTCACACTCGTGGATCTGTAATGGTGCGAATCTCAATCAACTCAAGGAGGACATCCGCAAGACTGACCAATTCATTCAGATTGATTGACCGAAGACGCTCATCGCCTTTCAAGACCCCCTCCAAACGCTTCAACACCTCATCCGACAGATTCTTGTCTATTCTTAGATTGCGAAACCATATTCGTAATGCCTTTCGTAGGTTCTTGTTCGGGTAGGGATAGATGCCTCCAATCATCCAATGAAATACTGATTCATCTCTTGCGAATGGACCCTTACTTCGTGGCACCATCCGCACAACTGTAGAATCCACAGCTGGGACCGGATAGAACATGTCCGCAGGGACCCCCAGAATCTCTTCCACTTCAGCATAATACTGCACGTTGATGGTTAGTCGAGAATATTCAGATGTTCCTGGATTTGCCACTAATCGCGAGGCAAACTCCTTCTGATACATCAGAATTGCTACCTCGAATTCCATTTCTTTGAGTATTCGAAATGTGATCTCCGACGAGATGCTATAGGGAAGATTAGAGATTATCGTACTGACTCTAGGGAGGTCTACAGTGAGTGCATCCCCCTCAATGATGCTAACGTTGTTGAAGTCTTTCGCAACATCACGAAGAGCCTTAACCAAGCTCGGGTCTATCTCTATGACATGGACGTGTCGAGCCTTTTCAGCAATCCGCTGTGTTAAGACTCCGAAACCTCCCCCGATCTCTAGAACTTCTTCTTGCCCAGATAGTTCAGCCAGATCAACGATATCCTTGGCCATACTATGACTACTCAAGAAACTCTGTCCGCGTTTCTTCTTAGGTCTCACATTGTATCTCTTGAGAAGCCTACGAATATCGTCTGACAGAGAACTCACCTGCGTTATACTCATTCTAGCGTCTTGGTGGACGGTCTCTATGATTCTTTTCTTCTTCATCACGCTTTGGTGGTCGTACAAATAGCCACCTCTTGACTTCCTCCTTGAGTTCGTCAATTATTCGAGCTGTGATGACCTTCTTTGGATTCTGTAGTTTTGTACGTGCTGCGATATCCTCGAAGCTCTTGAAAGGCTCTCGTTTGCGCTCCTCTAGGATTGCCCACATGAGGGTCTGTCCTATCCCTGGAAGAAGTTGAAGTGAGTGCATTCTAGTTGTTATGGGGCTTGCCTCATTGAAGAACTGAACAAACTTGTGTTCATGCTTCGTCACAATAATCTCAATCACGAGAGAAAGTTCAGCAACACTCTCAGGTACAAGATCCTCATAGAATATCCTTCTTTTGACATGATCTATCTTACTAGATGAATTACGTTGAATAGACACACGTTCTTGTGGATGCGATTTTACCCCTCTCTGAGGAATCATCTCCAACAGCGTAAAATGAGTCTCTCCAATGCCTTGAACTATTGTATCTCCTCGAGGACGTGAATCCCTAAGGTATTCTTTTGGAGGAACAACTGACAGGATATACGCATGCGTCTCAAACATCCTGTTTTGGGTTCCTTCCATCTATTTACACTCCTATCGCTGTCAGGGCACATTGAGATAGTGATTGTTCTGTATGGATAAAAACTAATCGGACTAAGAGACGTCTTGCGCCATTCAAATACAGGAAGTTTTGGCTAAGACCTGCTCTTGATCACTAGGTCGACTATTTCAATCATCTGTTCATCTGTGAGATTTGCGGACCTAGCATCTAGAATGCTCTTTAGCTCCTCAACTGTAGTCGGGGCGATATTTACAATTTGAACTGCCTGCGCTCGAGAAACTTCATATTTCTTGAGCAATCTATCAACAAGCTTGGTAGACGCTGCAGGAGCCAATCTTGAGAAAGTACTAGCATGTTCAAGTGTGATTGACTGCTGGAACGAAAGTTCTCCTTCCTTTGACCTTTGGGCAAGAAGCTTCTTGACCTGGGGGAGAGTCACTTCTTCCTCGCTGATAATCTCCTTTGGCATTTTTCACTCAACCTCTACTAGGTTGGAGATGCTCGCGTCTGATTATGAGAGTCTTTATGGCCTTACCAAGACCCACATCGACAACAATCGCTCGCCCTCTCAAGCCTGTTACTACACCAGTTCTACCTTGATACCTGCGGTGAGGCATTCCTTTGTGGAAACCAGGATTGATCACTATGTCTACACGTTGACCTACTTCATAGTCAATTAGCACCTTACTTGGTGAGCTAAGTCCACGTTGTCGAACTCTTTTGCTCATCAAGCTACGGGTTCGTGCTCTGTAGCCATGACTCTTTTTGACCATAGGCATCACTTGCTTTGGTTTTGTACCTCAAAATGCATTGATTCAGTAGAACCTGCACCCGAGTTCCAGCATGACCTCTTGGGTCGCCACTTAAGGATTTCGCAACAGCTATGACAGATTTGCATCTTGGAAGTCTTGTTCATGATGTATTGCTATAGATAGCTGTCACATCCAGTTTCTTACAGACGCACGCCACTCCAAGTTTACTGGCAATTGATGGGTCTGTCCGACCATCATCTCCAGAGATTAGCTCCTTCACATAGGTGCCTCCCTGCACCTTGAAGAAAGCCTCTATATTGTCATCTTTCAGCTTCTTGAGTCGAACCTCATGAATCAGTTTCTTTCGCACAAGGTCGCTCCTTCGGTGTGAAACACGGGTTGGAGTTCTTTGTTCGATCTCGCTTCCCGAGAACTCAGTTTCCACCCTCCTGAGATCCTCCTTCTCTATTGGGCCTTCAGTGTGAATCACAGCCGAATATTCCTTGATGTTCGTTGACGCGTCCTCTTTCAACTTCTGAGAATGTTCCCGATTGGTCATCTCGAGGTTATTGACACTGATACGCTTCTTGGCTTCTTTATTGATCTTCTTTGTCAATGAAACCAAATCAGGTGTTCGGACTCGTGGTTCTGAAACTTCCACGACAAAGGGCCTACCTTTCCCCAGCATGAGAACATCTACATCCTCACGACCGGCAGCATGGAATTTGAACCTCGATCCTCCCAATAATTGCTGTGCTACATTCCCAACATATTCGGAGATTGAATCAGGATATCTCCTTCCTGATCCCTTACATTCCTCACATCCCTTTCCCTTACAGGGCTTGCAGTCCCATCTACTCTGTGGAATGCCGCGAACAAGCTTTTGATACCTACCGTAGATGAATACCGGATTGATCTGCAATCGAACGGTGTCATTGATCATATCATATAGAAAAACCAAATGAGGTCGTTCGAATTCCACTTCCTTCTCTAGTAATTCATAGAGCTGCTTTCCAAGTTCTCTACTAAAATCCGACTTGAGTGCCTCAGCATGCAAGAGCGAATATTTTGCCCTGAGTTCATCTTGTCTGTCGTCGAGCAATGGGATAGGTATAGTTCCCACCAGAAAGTTATCAAACTCGACATCCTTGGAAAGTTCTGCCGCCTTCGTAGCAACATCTCCGATTTTGTCAAAGATAGCTTGTCCGTTTGTTGAACAGAGATGACACTCTACACTCTTTCCATACTCAATAGAGTTCTTCTCTGCGATAGTCTGCGCTGGTTTGAAAAGACCATGACCAGCCAACAGACTGATGATTTTCTTGCCATGATCTGGATTTTCTGATTTCAGTTCATCATCAGCTATCATTGAAAGAGTAAGTTTCAATGAATGTCCCCGCTCACTGTTGGAAGTCCCAGTGCTCAACCAAGCAAACTGTCGGCCAAGGCACCGATTGCAGATAGTGTACTGCTCAAGCATACTGACTGCAGTGTCCAATACCTTACTCTGGATTGGTGTCGTCATTCGTCTTGACCTCCTACAGTCTGTAATTCTTCGGTTCATAAAGCTAGAGGAATGGGTTGATGTATCTTACCGCCTTCAGACCTAACAAGAAAGTACGCGGACTCGCAATAAGCTTACGAATCACTTGACCTTGAAGGTCCATATCTCCCTCTCTACGAATGATATTTAGAAGTCCCATTTCATTTGCATCCCGTACTACTGAATCAAGACCCTTGTCCGTTAACGATGTGAGTGCTTTCTGGGCATAATACATCGTCTGCAGCTCTCGATGATACAGAGATTTGCATCTTTTATCATATCTTGAGAGAAATTTTCGTGATGTATCATTAGCATGAAGACCCTCACTTACTGTTTCTCCTGCTATTCTGGCAGTTAGACCACCAATAATCACTCCTCCTCCCGTTGTAGCCTTCACCATGCCAGCTGTATCCCCTACAATTACCATTCCATCTGCAGATATCTTGGATTTAGGTTGACCTACAATAACCGTTCCACCCATGCCTCGGACTCTTTCTGCATTCTTGAGTCGTTTACTGATAATGGGATGATGAAGTAGAGCCGACTCAAGTCTGATTTTTGATTTACTCTTTGCTGCTAAGCCTACCCTGGCTTGGCCCTCTCCAAGTGGGATGATCCACGCGAAGAATCCTGGAGCAAGTTGGCGTCCATAGAACATCTCGACCAAGTCATCCTCTATGTCGACACCTTTGACTTCGTATTGAAAGGCTGGGAGTCTACTACTCTTTGAAATAGTTGAAAATCCTACACTCTTTGATAGAACCGAACGTACACCCTCGGCAATTACTACTACTTTGGACTGCAAGGATTGGGAACTGGTCTTGATTGATTGTGTTCCTTTCTTTGAACGAGAAATCTTCGTCACTTTACTATCGGTTATTATATTGACACCTTGGTCAGAGGCTTTTTCTGCTAACCAGGAGTCAAATTCTCTTCTATTAATAACAAAAGCTTCGCGTCGTCCACGTTCAATGAATATGGAATGTCCTGAAGGAGCATGGATTCTTGCTCCGGCGACGGTGTTTTGAATGACCTCATCTGGAGGTTTGAGATTTAGAGACTCGAGTCCTGACGAGCTTAACAGACCTGCACAGTGGTCTGGTTCTCCAATTTTCTTATGTTCTTCCAACAAAAGCACACTATGTCTACTCTCAGCTATCTTTGTAGCAGCAAAAATACCTGCAGGTCCTGCACCAGTAATGATAGCATCATAGTCCATCAGAAGATCCCACCTAACAGAGCTTTAGCCATGTTTTTAACTCTCCCCTCAGATGAACCTTCGTGCCCGACTCATAGTGGAGGCTGCTTCTTTGACTGAAAGAAAATTCACATACAAACAGGTGATTGTTGTACGGACAGATCTTGACATGAGTCGAGGGAAGATTGCAGTTCAAGTGGCTCATGGTTCTGTGTCATCTGCAGAACAGGCAAGAGTGTTCAAACAAGCCATCTGGAAGGCTTGGCTACGTGAAGGTCAGAAGAAAGTAGTTGTCAAAGTGAGCTCTGAAGAAGAACTTCTGGAACTAAGACGCGAAGCTGTAAACCATAGTCTATCATTTGCACTAATCCGAGATGCAGGGATGACCGAATTACCTCCAGGTACGATCACAGTTCTCGGTATTGGACCAGCTAAAGCAGAAGCTGTTGATGAAATAACTGGTGAACTCAAACTGTTGTAGAGTGAATACGATGATTGATGCGCATCCTCTGGAGAAAGCACTGGGGATGGAGCTCTACTCGACAGATTTTCCGGGTATTGGTGGTAAGCTCAAAACCCGTTTTGAAGACTTTATCGTAGAAGAAATATCGGAAAATCAGACTACGCTCAATGTACAGGATTGGCCTGAGTCTTCAGAAACATCTCAAGTAGTTAAAGGTGAGCTGAACAGATTTGTGACATTTACTGTTCAAAAAATGGGTCTATCGACAATGGATGTCGCACACATTATAGCTGCAAGCCTCAAAATCTCAAGGACCCATGTTACCTATGCTGGTCTCAAGGATAAACGTGCAATTACAACTCAATCACTGAGTGTCCCATCCAAAGTTGTTGAATCCCTACGCACATTGGAGCTTTCTCGGATTGCCATTCGTGATATTCACTACACACGGAATCCGATACAGATTGGAGACCTCTGGGGCAATCGGTTTTCGATTCTCATCAAGGACATCACATCAGATTGCGAATCCGCTCTTGAAATAGCAGATCAGCTCCGAGAAAGACCAATACTGAATTATTTTGGAGTGCAGAGATTTGGTGTCATACGACCTAATACACATCTTGTTGGCAAAGCGTTGATAAAACGCGATTTTGAAGACGCTGTTCGTTTAATGTTATGCACTACCAGTGAGTATGAATCTGAGGAGCTAACCAAAGTCAGACTAGAGATATCTGAGAATCTCACACCCACTGAGAAAATGATAGAGTCGTTTCCGGAGGATATGGGTTACGAGAAAGCTGTGATGAAGGAGCTCATGAAACATCCTGGAGATTATGAAAGAGCAATCATAAAGATCCCTCCTAGAGTTTTGACTCTTCAAGTGCATTCATTTCAGTCGTATATCTTCAACCGCCTTCTCAGTAGACGTGTGAGCTTGGGTTTGTCTGTGGATAGTCCAGAAATTGGTGACTTCCTCATCAAACTTGATGAAACTCATTCTGGACGTGATGCTTGGCTCTATGTGACGGAAACCTCTCTTGAAGAACGCCAACGCCAAGTAGAAACAGGGGAGTATGGACTTGCCCTACCAATTCTAGGATACTCAACAAGATTGCCTTCAGTAAAACAATCCGAGCTTGTAAAACAAATAATGAAAGATGAGAATGTCAAATTGACTGATTTCAGAAACCCAAAGATGAAACCTTTGGACTCTGCTGGTGGTCTGCATCTTGCATCTATAAAATTACCAGATTTGGATGTTTCATGCTTTGATGACGTTCTACTGATACGTTTCTCTCTCAGGAAGGGGTCTTACGCTACAATAGTTATGCGTGAGATAATGAAGAACCATCCAATAAACCGAGTATAACTCACCGCCGCCTGGACCCTCTCTGACCAAATTCCTCCATCCGTTGATCGAATTCGTCAGGAACCTCTTCTTCTTTGTCCGGCTTTGACCTGTCGTCCTGATATTCAAAGAGAACGGATTCACCCATAATGGCCGACACGATCGTTCTGAGTTCATCAATGTCATACTTGATTCTCTCGCGATCTTCTCCAAGAAGCATCACAATGTTCTCCTTTGAGCCATCCGGGAGATACAAGCTGTTTACCCCAACCTCATTTGCTGGAGCAATGAAATCTCGAATTACACGCCTTAGTTTGAGCGGGCCCTCAACGACCATCACATCTCCGAATCTCTCTGAAAGCTCGTTGATAAGAACCTCTTCAGCGAGAAGAAGATCCCTCCCTTTTTTCTTCACAACGAGGATTAGACGACCTTCTGTTCTAGTGGCTCTCTGGAGGGTAAGACTTTCTAAACTAGGATGCTCTTTCTCCTTCTCTAGCAACCATTTACTGAATTCAATATCGAAAGCTGTGATATCTCCACGGTCAAGCTTTGCCTGACAACTTGTGCATAACATATCCGATTCAAGATCGAAGTTACATACTGGTAGTCGCATTTGTCAATCCTCGCCAATTTCGAAGGCTCAGAGAAGACTGGGCTTCGGGCGAGAATCAACAGATAGTCCAACTACTTTACCAACGTAATGTCAATAGTTGATACGTTGAGGTCGCTACCTTTGTCCGTTTGGACTGTGGTAGTACCGATTTCTATGCTCTTCACCGTGAGGTCGGATACAAACCTGTGACGAGTAATCTCAGCAACATCTACAGCTCGGCTAATCAGTCGACCTCTTGCCTTGATGACAACCTCCTCTGCACCCTTGTTGAACAAGGTCACACAGGCTAGAACATAGGACATTACATTCTTGTTGCCAACTAAGATGCAATCCATGTTGTCGCTGTCCCGCAGCTTTTCTGCGTCAGCTTTCTTGCTGCCGGACTTCTTGTCAGTGTCTTCCTCCGTCACCCGAAGTCTCTCCGCCTACTACTGTGGC
>MEHG01000037.1 GCA_001940705.1 Candidatus Thorarchaeota archaeon AB_25 | reverse complement strand
GTACATTCGGCTGCCTTGCATTGATGTTGATATCATGGGCTGCTCGTATCAATCAAAGCGTTGTTATTCGGTTTCGGGGAAGGACAGTTTCTATCTTCCTCACTGTAGCAATTGTCGTTTACAGTGTTTTAAGATATCTTGACAGTCTCGTAATCATCACAGCTTTTTATAATAGGGCTGCTCTCCCTGCCTTAATTTCATTGGTCGCGGTGCTGATATCAGCAGCATTCAGACCCTGGAAAGTTGCTCGTGCATCTCTTACAGTGGCTGGTAGCTCATTCAAATATTTCATACCCGTGACGTTTGTTTTAGGAGCTCATCTTCTGTGGTACACTGTCACTAAACAAGTACTTCCAGAAATTCTTGAAGATCCTTCATTTGTTTCACTAAGTGAAACGGTCAATATTGGATTTATTGAGATGGTGCCATTTGTTGTAGCAATTGTTATTGCTGGCATCATGGCTGATCGTCTTGGAAGAAAGACCGCATTTCGTTTTGTGATTCTACTTATGGGACTTCTAACCATCTTTGGATCGACATTATATGAAACTGGGAATCTATCAACGCTCTTGGTTTCAGAGAGATTTATTGAAGGATTTTTGCTTGGCTTATGCCTGCTTCTGATATGGCCAGAACTTGGATCAGTGAGGACTAAAGGATTTAGACTCTCCTTATACTGGTTCTTCTTCTTGGGTTACATGACTCTGTTCTGGGCATTGGACCTCAATGTAGAATTGTTTGGAATAACATTCGATGCTCCAGTATGGTTACCCGCTGTTGGAGGACAAGTAGCTATCCTCTTATCATTGATAGCTCTCTACATGACTGGACCTTTGCCAACAACACTTGGAAGAGAAATCGAGATGGAGGATCTTGATTTCAATTTTGATGAGCGACAGGTGAAGAAGACAGTTGACGCCTTTGTAGGTGCTGATGATATTACATCGATTCGAAGCCAAGTTGATATTATCGATGCAGGGTCTGACCTCAGTGATAGTGAGATGGACGATATCCTCGGTGATGAGTTCAGAGATATGCTTCCACTTCGAAGAGTGCCAGGTATAGGTACAAGTCTTGAGAAAAAGCTGAATGCAGCGGGGTATGAATCCGCTGCACAGTTAGCTGGTGAGTCTGCTCAGAGGTTGGCCCAGAAAGTAGATGGACTCAATGTCGCTCGTGCAGAGAAGATTCTGAAGGATGCACGTAGGTTCGTGAAGAAGACTGTAAAGAGGAAGAA
The DNA here is from genome assembly GCA_001940705.1 of Candidatus Thorarchaeota archaeon AB_25. Classification (GTDB taxonomy): domain Archaea; phylum Asgardarchaeota; class Thorarchaeia; order Thorarchaeales; family Thorarchaeaceae; genus SMTZ1-45. The sequence continues at coordinate 17,080 of MEHG01000037.1, read as the reverse complement.
GTAGTACTACTACTTCGGTTTGTCCATCAGTGCTGTCTTTGTTTTCACTTTACCCTTGGAAACATGTGGGTTCCGTACCACAGAATCTCCAGCCTTCTCTAATTCGCGAACCTCATCCGATAGATTCGCTGCGACTCTCATCATCTCGTGACCAGCTGCTACTAGTGGGATATATTTCTCAGCTTCTTTTGTTTTGAAGCATCCTTTAGCTGTAATATCCGCAACAGCTTCAGCAATAGTCAGAGCGGCGATTGCCTTAGCTTTAGCGTATGGATTCTTGAAATATCCACACTTGACAGCTTTCTCAGCTGTAAGCTTTACTTGAGGCATTTCTGGAGTTTCACCGGCTTGTAGAGCAGCGATAACCTTGTCGAGCTCGTTCTGAATTGCCCTAGCCACACCTGTTATGGAAAGCACCTTGATTGCATCTGCATTGAACAATGACATCTCTGTCGGGTCAAGGAATTCCTTCTTGGCACCTATCATCGAATCTGATGGTATGACGATAAAACCTTGGCCATCAAGAACATGAGGTTTCTTCTTACCTTCTTCATTTTTCTTATAGAATGCCTTTTCAGCTGGACCGTCTGAGATTGAAATTGTTGGAAGTTTAGCTTTATGCAACATCTCTCTTACCTTAGTGGGACCCGGTAAGGCTGCATTAGGACTCACAACAAGTACGAGGTGAGGTGCCCAAGCTATGACCGACTCAGTTGGTCCAGTGCTCGATTCCTCATCCATCTTTGCACCACTGGTGAAAGCTCGAACGTTGATATCATCTCGTTCTGCACGTTCATCAAACATAAGATCTAGAAGAGGGGCGGAAGCAATTGCACCTAGCTTGATAACCCCTACGTTTATTGTAGTTACTGACATTTTGTCAATTCACTCCTACCTGACGCAACGCAATGCTCGACAAAACTGTTACGGTTTACTCCTTTGGATAATATGCTAAACCTGTCCCTGCTAAAAGGTCTGCGCCTCGTAAATGCTTACTACAAGTTGCACATCGAAAAACAATCCTAGGATCGTTGGACGCAGTCCCGCATTTGTTGCAGAGTGGTTCCACGTCAAGGATTGCAAGCTCCCCAACTTTGACGGGCTCTTTGCAGCTCAAGCACGTGACTTCTGCAATATCATCGACCATAACTGCATGGAATTGATTGCTGCACTTTGGACAGAACAATGTGTATACCTTATGGATGTCATTGGAGTCACAATGAGGACAGAGAAGCTCTATTGTTAGATCTGAATCACCGCACTGTCTACACTCCACACGTCGCCCGTATGTGCGGGATTCAAGAACATTCTCATCCTCGAGATCCTTCAACATTCTAACTACTTCATCATCATCTGAACCAAGATAGTCATGGGCTTTTGGATATCTGACTGTAGCACGAAGAACGTGTTTCGGTGTGAGTGCATGTACTCGATCGTTGGACATGTCCTCAACAAGTTTCTTCACTCCTGGATTAGTCAGGAGCTCCGCTCCGCTTGTTTCATCAATTAGTTCATTTAGTAACTCAAATGCTCGTTGAAGCTCAGTGTCCCACGCGTCGCTGTTGAAATCAATATACTTCACAAGTCGAAGAAGATTACGTTCGATGGTTGGTGTGTTCTCTCCTTCCTCCAAGAGTATAGCTATACAGTTGGGCGGTTTCATATAGGAAATAACAAGCCCTCGTGGTAATTTCGAATATCCCACTTCCGCTTCTCGATTCACTCCATGTCCCATGAATACAATTAAGGCCTCTTCGCCCGTTAGAGAATCTGTTTCAGGATATGACCGTCCGACCGAGGGGCCGAGAATGTCATCCCACCATATCGAGTGGATTGCCTTTGGCACTTTTGCTTCCCCGATGTCTTGCTAGTCCCGTTTTAGACAGAGCTGTTCTGGTCCTGATTAACATTCCGGCTTATCAGCCTATGCTATATGGATGTGTTTCAGTCCAGTAGTGTTGAAGCTCAAACACCGAAGGGTATAAAACCGCGCCAAGAAGTTCGAGCGGTCAACAAGACCAGTTTAGGCAATTACAGGAAGTAAGTTAGATGGTCTCACTCAGTCGCCGCAACATAGCAATCGTTCTCACGCTGGCATGGCTTGTACTATCACCATATACTCTGACAACTAGTGATATCGGAGAATCATACAATCCTATTGTAACAATGGAGCTTGCAGCTCCAACCATAACTGGACCTAGTCTTTATGAGTTTGAGAATGGAACTGTTGGTCACACACTTGTCTTTGAAGGTTCAGATCCCGACCCTAAGAATTACACTGTGACCGTTGAAGGGGATGAACTTGATTCCGGGATATGGGGTGGAAGAGATATCACAGTCTACCTTGTATGGCTCTACCAGGGTAATTGGATAGATACACTTCCGAAAGATCTCACACTTGTCTGTACTGTCTTCAATAACCAAGATGAGAGTGCATCTGCAACAACTACTGTTCGAGTGATTCTAGATGAAACAGCACCCTTAGTAGATTCATCTCATCTATGGGGTAATCAAACAACTCAAACCTCAAACATTACCTACGAAGTTGGCAGTTTTGGACATGAGATTCTATGGAATATCACTGAAGCGAATCCAGAATTCTACAACCTAACTCTGATGTCGAATGAACCAGTGAACAATGCGTCTGAATTAGAGAGCGGCCCATGGGACGGAGTAGATATCACAATCAACATTGATGGACTAAATGAGTCTCGATGGTATGTGTTTACGCTGTTCCTGAATGACATCTTTGGTCAAAATTCAACAAGTTCTGTGAATGTCACAGTTGTACCAGACACAACTTACCCCACCCTTACTAGTCCAGGTGACATATCATTTGAATTCGGAGATGAGGGTTATGAGATTCTTTGGCATGCATACGATAGCAATCCAAAGAACTACACAGTCACAGGCCTGATTCTTTACAATAATACCGCCTATGGGAATGTTTCCGAGTATCATACATTCATCGATGTCATTGAACCCGATTGGATCTTTGATGAACCTCAAGGTGGGGATATTGTAGTTGTACTTGATACACTATTCCTCGGCAATTACACAGTCACTCTAACTCTCTTTGATAACTATGGTCGAATGACAAATGACTCAGTTAATGTCACGATATACCGTGATATCCGGGCACCAGTGATTACCTCCTCTGGCGATCTCTCATACGAGGAAGGATACTCTGGATACAGCATCAACTGGACCATTGAAGAAAGTAATCCGAAACTCTTCAATCTCACACGCAATGGTGAAGTGTATGATAACGGTACATGGAATGGAGAAGAATATGTTCTTGGTGTGAGTGGCTTCCCCGTAGGAGTATATATCTATAACATGACCTACACTGACTTCTTTAATCAGAGTGCTTTCTCGTTGATACAGGTCGAAGTCACACCTGATGCTCATGAACCCAAAGTAGCAGAAGTGAGTGTGTTTCAAACATTTTCAACTGCTACCACAAACAACCTTACTATTCACGCGTATGTGTGGGATCTGAACAACATCAGAAGTCTTGAGGTTCAATGGGGTGTTGGCGACCCAGAGTCTGTTGACTTTGAATCTGAAACCAAGAATATGGAACAATCTGAGATTGAGAATATTTTCACTGCGTCACTCGGTGAGTACAAGCATGGTGTTGTGGTCTGGTTCAAGGTCATAGCACAAGATAACTCATCAGTCCAACTTGTGTTTGATACTGGTTGGATTGCAGTGGAGATTGTCAGTCAAGGAGTTGACAGAGTCCCTGCAGTTCTTTATGCTGTAGTTGTGATTCTCGGTTCTCTCTCCTTATTGGTGATTCTGTTTCTATACTTTAGAACTAGGACAAGGTAATCACACTAGGTATTCAGAAGTTCCAATACATACAAGGGTATTTGATTGCGGTTCTTAACAGTAAGCTTTAGAAGTTCAACATCTTCTCGAGACCTAACCTCAACAAGAAAAGGATGTTTCCTCTCTTGAATTGCACCCAGGACTCGCTTCGTGTCTAAACACCTAAGAACCTCATCTTTGAAGTTTTCGGAGAAAAGTTCCATTTTCGCAATCTCATCAATTATGATCAATCGACCGGATTCACGTGCCATTTTCATCTCAGGCACCATGACTGAATCAATGTCATCGATGTTGACTCTATACTTGCTAACTTTCGGACCTGTCTTCAAGTTTACGTGAGCAAGTGTTCCCACTTTGCCGGATATTGTTTCAATTTCGAATCCGACTCTTCGTCCCTCCTCTCTGATTTCTTGCGACCAAAATCCGGCTATAGTATTTGGGTCGAGATTATCGACTATGCTCCTGAGTGCTGTAGTCTTCCCTATTCCAGGTTTGCTAGTCAGGAGTACATTCTTTCTCATCATGATTAGCTGAACCTAATGTGGCGGCTTCAATTTGAATCTCTTGTTCTTCTTCGATCGAGCAGTGTTAATCACAGCCTGCAGTGCCTTCTCATCTATCTCTTCCGCTTCAACAAGTCCCTCCTTGATTACTGCTTTGAGAGCTTTGTCCCCTTTCTTGCTTCTTACAAGTACTGTAGTCCAACCATCATCTGAACCAATGTTACCACAGGAGAGGTCTGAGTTCATGCCTGTGAGATCAGTACAGTATGAGCATGAAGAAGACGCAATGGCATCAAGATCCTTGACTGGCCAGCTCTTCTCCTCTTCACCAATGGTCACGATGAAGTTACCCTTTGTGATAGCAAATCGATCTACTTTGCCGATGTCGATACCTTCGCCTTTTAGGAAACCGATTAGTCCATTGTAGTCAAAGGATTCCATGCAAAAGAGACTCACTTTGAAGACATCTGTTTTAGAATCGATGTTGAGATAGCTACCTGGATGTGTTTGCATTCTCTGGATTGCATCAATATTGCAAGCAGTTCCAACCACTCCTATTGAGGAAAGATTCTCTTTGAAGCAGTTATGCATCTCTTGAATGACTTGAGCATGTGTGTAAACAGTCCCTCCTGAATTGAGAAGCTCATCTTTCGTTGTGACCCTCGTGGCAACAGGCATCCAAGGCAATTTGTCAGATTGACCTGCAACAACCGCAGCCTCAATTTCATTCTTGTCAAGCAAATGTCCTAGGATCGTGGTCACTGCGCCACCGTCTTGACGCTTATGATCACCTAGAGACCTTACTTTCCAAACACTAGTAAATTCTCCAATGATATCGTCCTGCATGATTGAAGTTCGTGGACACATTGCATAGCATGTTCCACAGGCTATACACTTACCAGTGAGAGATGGCACATACTTGGTGTCAACGTATTCACCAGTTAATGCGTCCACCGGACATCCTGCAACACAAGAGCCACACTCAACACAGGCTCCTGTAATCACAACCTCTCTTTCAAGTTTTTTGAACGCATAGCGTTTTGTATTCTCTTTCAACCAAGCTTGGCTCTTCTCTACTGCAGTGTTGTGGTCTCTGGTCACTCTATATCCCTCGTGAAACGATTTTGTTTGGTGGTAGGATGGTGATATTTAGAATTGCCGGATTATGTTCTTCGCAAAGATATATCAAGATGGAACAGTCAACTGGCTCTGGTTGAAATGAAACTATCAAAGGACCAAATCGACTTGTTGCTCATTGCGAGTGAGAAACAAGTATGTGTTACAGACGAATGTTGTGTTCAATTAGTGGCGGTGGCTAATCTTCCGAGTAGATTTGGAGAGTTTCAGATTGCGGGGTTCGTCAGTCCGTGTGATGGTAAAGAACATACAGCCATCATTAGAGGGAATATTGTTGGGAAAGAGGGAGTTGTCACCCGAGTTCATTCAGAATGCCTGACAGGGGATGTGATGGGAAGTCAACGTTGTGACTGCCGTGACCAACTTCTAGAGTCACTGAAGATTATCGAGAAGGAGGAGGAAGGTGTTCTTCTCTACCTTCGACAGGAGGGAAGGAACATTGGACTCACTGAGAAGATCAGAGCCTATGCCCTCCAAGATCTGGGTCTGGACACAATTGATGCAAACATACACCTAGGGTACAAGCCAGATGAACGTGATTATGGGATTGCAGCAAATATCCTCAACAACCTGCAGGTGAAATCCATCAAACTATTGACCAATAATCCAGAGAAGATTCGTCAACTCACTGAGGCAGGCATCACGATTGTCGAACGTCTTCCACTTATCATTGAACCTACTGAATACAGCCGAGCGTACATCGAGACCAAGGCAAAACGATCTGGGCATCTATACGGAGAGCTGGCTGAAACCCGTGACATCGATGATATCCAATCAAGAAATCCAGAGAATCTAGGCTAGTTTGGCCTGTTCGGGATCCCCTTTCTAACCGGTCTTCCTCACTACAGATTCGATATGTTCTTTCAAGACATCCTCTGAGTTGTCTGCCTTAACAAACACTGGAACACTGTCAAGTCCAGTTGCGATATAGCTCGACATAAGCCATGACCCTGGAGGAAATTCGAGTGTCTTGTCTAGAATACTGAGGTCAATCTGAAATGAACTACTCACGACAGTTCTATCATATGGTCTGGGCAAAGTGCCCACAAAGAATGTGTGGAGTTGTTGCATTATGTTTGTGTTCAGATAGGCAATCCTCTGCGTAGCAATTGCACCTCCAAGACCATATTTTCTGCCTTGCCTGAGAAGCCTTTCAACAGCCGCACTACATTGCCCAAGATGTCCACTTGCATTTGATGGGATGAATTCCTGTGCCTCATCAAAGACAAACAGAATTTGGGGTTTTATCTCGAAGCTCCTCTTTCTGTAGCGAAGAGCGGCGCTTGTCAGTTTGATGACGAGGTCTCGTAGGGTGTCTGGATCCGCGATTGAGATACAAACAACTCTCTCAGGTCCACTAAGTTTTTTCATCAAGTCTTTTATAGTGACTCCACTTCGCTTCGCTTTTTGTGCCCGTGCTAAGACTCCTTTCAAGGTGGATCTTGTCGTAGCCCATGCAAAAACAGCTGATTTGTCATGCACCTGAAAAGTTTCCATTGCTTGTCTCGCAGTTGAGTCAAGAGGGTCTATGAAATCATCATCAATCTCATCATGCTCGGATTTTCCTGCTTTTTCTATGAATGATGCTACAAAATCCATGATTGCATCCATGGCCTGTACATAGGTTGGTCTGCTTGAGCTATCTGTCCGAATTCCTCTCATTTCTTGGAGCAAGCTGCCATAAGTGGGTACTTGCGTCAGAGGTCTGTTATAGAATGTCACCTTATCCTTTATTCCATGAATCTGCTTCAGGATTTCGTTGGCCTTATCATCCTCCTCAAAGTCTCTTGGTTTGACAATTGAACGTGCGAAGTGGTCAGAAGTTTTAGCCTCATCCTCAAGCACAATGACACTCGGTATCTTCGGGTCCATGAACACGTCACTGAGTAAAAATGGATATTCACAGCTAATGTCGAAGATCACAAGCTTAGTGTCTTTGTCATGGTACAGGATTCTTCTGAATAGGTTCGACAGGAGATTACTTTTTCCTCCGCCTGTGAAGCTGAAGACACCAAAGTGATAACGAACAAGCTTGGCTAGATCAACGTATATTGGAACCTCCTGCTCAGACTCCATGAACATTCTAAGAACTCCTACGCGCGGGTCTTTCTTAGGGTCAGCCACTGAGGTCTTTTTGAGGAACCCAATTGCCTTCTTCACTTTGTCATTGTAGATGAGATCCACTGTTTCCATATCAATAACATACGCTTTCTCACCAACTAGTGGGTATGAGAATCCCTTCTTGAACGCAATCTCTCCCTTCTTGTCGATGACAAGGTCATAGTTGATTGGTATTGCAGTCATGTGTACCATCATCGTAGCTTGGTCATCAGTAGACCAATCGGGTACAGATTGTTCGATTATCTCCATCTGAAGTGGGAAGTAATGACTATCACTGACTCCGCCAAGACCATAGTGAAGCGGCCAAACTTTGCTTATGACCATTACAGTATATCGCTCAATACCCTCTTTAGCAGCCTTCTTGGACTGTCCTCTAAAATTCTTGACCGCCAGCAACATTCCCTCTTCGAGTTGTGCCATCAGTTCCTTGTTGTAGCGGATCTTTATTCTACAATCATATCTTGCTGCTGATCCCGACCACTCGGAAGTGTAGTTAGCTGCAACTGGAATGACTCGAGCGAGTCTTCCTTCAAATGCTCCTTCGAAATCGGTGAATAATTTTCGCTTACTATGTTCTCCTTGATTGCTCAACGCTTGACCTCCTTTCTCTAAAACTACTCAGGTAAAATAGAAACTCTCTCAAATCAGGACGATTGATCAGCCAGATTCCTGCGCTCTCAACCATTCCCTTGAACTGACCCCAGTAATACTTAGCAACCTTGTCTGCAATGTAGAGGGGTTTCAGATGCCCAAAGAGTTCGGGTATACTCATACTCGTCATTGCTTCAAAGAGGGGTAGAATGAATGACTGTACCGGATTTTCAACACCCTCATAGAACACAACCTCAACCGGTTCTGGACTCTCCGGTTGGTTTTCATAATCATGAGGAAGTGTAGTTAGTTGCTTCTTGCCCTTATCAAATTCGGGATAGATTAGTCTATCATATAGCAACACATTGCTCCTGAGCTTCTTATCAGAAGCTGCCTGACAGAGCTGAAAATACGACTTGGCAAAAGTTCTTTCTAGTGATATCTGATTTCGACGAGCTCCTGAAACGAGACTTGGTTTTCTTTCAAAATGTGGGATTATTGTTTTGAATGCTGTGTCGTACTCCACGGTCGCCCATGGCACCAAGAGTCGCTCTTGTTCATGCAGTGATATCCATTGTAGTATCATTCGATCTGTATCTGGTGTATCCTGCCCCTTGTCACCAAACCCGCCATCAAAACGTCCAATATGATTGAGGACAGGCAAGACTTGTCGTTTGAGGTCTCTTGCAGAAGTGTCCTTTGCAACCCCAATCAGTAGGGTTCGATTGTCCCAAGATCTTTCAACCGTCATATACAATGATGCGAGACTGAGGAAAGCAAGGTCATTTGTTGTAATCCATCGTCCATCAACTTTGAAACGCTCTTCATATGACACATTGGCGTCTGTGGAAAACATGCGTCCACATACTTCTTCCACGAGATTTCTGATCCGTTCCTTAATCTCACGATACTGAGGTCTTAGGACAAAGTGTTTTTCCTTCCGAGTGATGAATCCCATTGCTTCCCCAGACCCTCGAATCCCTTTCTCGAGTTCCTTGTCAAGTCTGGATAGATGGAATTCATCGGTCAATCCAAGTCTTTGGGCAATTTCCTCACGAGTTAAGGAGTTTCCAGGTTCTCGTATTAATTCCATGATGACTCTTGAAAGAAGAAACTCACCTCGTGCAGGAGGCGTCCCAAATTCCAAGTTCCCAAACAACTTCCTTGCGTACACCCACTCAGTCTTAGTGAATGGTTTGCCATCTATTTTGTGACCAATTAGACCGCATTCGTGATCCAGACTCAATCTGAAATCTGAGGTTTCTGCATAGAATGATGCAATCTCTGATGAGAAGACTCTGTCTAAGAGAAGAATATCAACTGGATTTTCGGAGCTTACTAATTGGTATCCAAGATAAAACTCTGATAGTCCCATCAGGAAGTCAGCAAAGGCGGAGTTATCTACTACCCATGCATCTGTGAAAGTGAATGAATTATCTACTTGTCCATCGTCTCCCCGGATCAATAGTGTTTGATCAATCAGTGGAACCTCATTGATGTAAACTGGTAAAACACTAGAGACCCCGATTCCTCGCTCCAAGTATTTCTCATCGTAGGTTATCTCCGCTTCTCCAGAACTGGCGATTTCAATTTCGCCGTGTGCACTGTATGCTCCAGCAAAGAACACAACTAGGTCAAACACATCATACTTCAAAATTGTACCATCGATTCCTGCGAATGATAACTTACGTTTTCCAAAGAACTCGTCTACAAAGGATATGTCGAACTTTGCACCTGCATATGAAACTAGAAGCTTTGAGAGAAAATCATCGTATGTACCTTTGAGACCCTCGAACTTTGATACGTAGTCTCCAACTTGCTTCTGTGCTCCACCTAAAAGCAAGTCTCCTGTTTGTTTCAATCGACGACCAATGAATGATGAATCATCGTCATCCATAGTACTCCCTCGGTGCTCCTGTCATTATCCTATGCTTCTAAAAGAAGATAAGAAGGTTACTCGGAGGTAGCGAGTGATGCAGATTCCCCTCTGTATTCGAGTTTAATTTTCATAAGAGCATACGTAAGGCCCACTACTAGAATCATACCAGCTATGCTTGAGATCCCGTATACTGTTCTCAAACTACCGAAGTGATCCCAAAGTAGAGCACCAATGAATTGTCCAACTAGTCGTGTCGAACTCATCAGTAATTGATAGGTTCCAAGAGCACGTCCTTTCATCTCAATACTAACGCCGTTGATTGCAAGAGTCTTCTCAGCCCCGCTCCAAATCACTATTGGTGCAGCCAAAAGAATGTTCAAGACAATAAGGTCTTGAAATGAGGTGCCATATGCAAAAAGTCCTACAATAACTGCAGTCGAAAAAATCCCCGCAATTAGCGCTAATTTGATATTCCTATCAGTGGCTGAACCAACACCATACATCAGAATTACACACGTGAATGACCATGCGCCCCATGCGATGGCGTACATTGATTCACTGACGCCCCATTCATTTACAACTAAGTTACCCATATATGGGAAAGCAAAGTTCATCACAAAAACAAAACCAAACATTCCTGCCGCGAAAATCCAGAAATTACGACCTAGCCCTCTAAGTGCAAACATAGAACCTGCTTTTGCTTTTTCAATGATATCTTGACCAAGAGACTCTCTCACCCTTGCTGATGTGGCAATCATTGCCACAAGAGCTCCAATTGCAGCTAGAAGATGAAGGTCTCCTGCTACATATCCTGCATTCAGAAGGAGTCCTGCAATTACAGGACTCAATCCATCTATAAGAAATGCTGGAAGGAGAACCATATTGAATGTTCGAGCCGCATTGACTCCACTTGTCTGTGCAATCTCATCAGCAGGCATTGCACTTGTCATGATGAGGATGAATGCCCAACCAATCTGGATTATACCATATTCAATGGGTATCAGTGGCCAGACTGGGAAGAACCGAAGAGCAATGAGTCCGGAAAACATTGGGATGAATGCGAATATCATTGCATTCTTCCTTCCGATGTAGTCTGCAATTGTACCTGATATAGCATAACCAACAATCATTGCAAATGTCCCAATTGAGAAAGTGAGACCTATCTGCCATAGATGGTTTACACTGCCCTCAAGGAATATACCAAATTGCCACGCCCAAATGCTCATTGAGAATTGAGCAATTCCTGTGACAAGAGCAAGACGTTGGAGATTTCCACTCAAACCAAATCGTATTTTCTCTTCTGACCTAGTCTCGGATATTGGTTCGACTTCTGTCGGTGGTCCAAAATCGGGATCGGTCATTCAACATTACTCCAGAAATAGAAACATGTAACTACTGTCCTCCTTATGATGCTGACTGTCTGAGCGTAGTCAATGTGACACAACCCTTAAAGTGTGCATTTTTCGATAGCAGATTTGCATTCAGAATTTGGATGGAGACACACCGTGATTACACTGGAAGATGCAGACCTACGCCTAAACAGGGCAGTCACATTCGAGTGGCTGTATGCGAACGGTCTAGGTGGCTATACGTCTTCCACTATTGTCGGCCTTAATGTGCGTGGTTTTCATGGTCTACTTGTTTCTTCCTTGAGCCCTCCTGTTGACCGTTGGTTGACTCTCTCTAGACTTGACGAGGCGCTTGTCAACAAGGAAGGAGAATGCAATCTAAGTACTGAGCAGACAAAGAGCGGTGTTACACATCGAGGGTATCGCTACCTAAAACGATTCGAGCTAAGCCCTCTTCCACAGATGGTCTATAAAACCGGTTGTGTTGAGCTTGAGAAGACTGTGTTTATGGCTTATAGACGAAATCTCACAGTTGTGAATTATGAGATAACAAATACTGAGGAAACCGTCTTCACTGTCACACCTGTTCAAACCTGTAGAGACCTCCATGCTCGCCCTCCTCACCTTGATTTTACTCCACAAGTAGAGATTGTTGATGAGCATTCATACCTGTCCTTTGATGACCGTCCAAACAGCCCTTGGATGTATGCATATACCCCTGATGCTGACTTCATGCCAAGCGAGATAAGAATCACTGAACCCCAAATCTATAGAAAGGACAAAGCCATGGGACTTCCACATGAAGAAGAAATGACTATTCCAGGAGTATTCCATACTGTACTTGAACCAGGCGAACACTTCCTGTCATTCCTTTTTGCAGTCAGCCCTAATCAAAAAAAGTTGATGAAAGGTCTTGGACCTCTAGCCAAAGCAGAGAGAAAGGACTTTGCAAAACTCAGATTTGAGGAGCTTCGACGTAGGAAGATATTGAATGATCGTGCCTATGCTATGGCTTCTAGAGAGCGGGATGAAGATATCGAATGGCTCATACTGGATGCAGACACGTTCATTGTTGATCGAGCGTCAACTAAGATGCGTTCAATAATTGCGGGTTATCACGAATTAGCGGACATTGGCTTAGATGCCCTCGCTGCTTTAACAGGATTAACAATGTCAATTGGAAGGTTTCAGGATGCCCGAGCAATCCTGACTAATTATGCCAGACATTCAAGATATGGATTGGTTCCAAACGATTTTCCAGACCGGGGAATACAACCAGAGTACGACTCCGTTGATGCTTCACTGTGGTTCATAATGGCTGTTCACAAATATATTGAGTTAACAAATGATGTTGAGTTCTTGCGCGGTATCATCTGGGACACGATGGAGTCAATTATAGCTGCTTACAGAATAGGTACTAAATTCAACATTCACGAGGACCACGACGGTATGATCATATCAGGAATTGAGGGGGTTGAGGTCTCTTGGATGAATGAGCGCATTGGCGACTGGTGTGCAACTCCAAGGATAGGTAAGTGTGTAGAAGTCAATGCTCTTTGGTTCAATTGCCTAATGGCCATGGGTGACATGTGTGATTTGGTGGGGCGAGACCCCTATGAGTTCAGAGCAGTTGCGTCATGGATTCGAGAGGCATTTCAGCAGACCTTCTGGGATGAACAACTTGGATACCTATACGATTTTGTTACTGATGATACGAATGATGTATCAATCAGACCAAACCAAATCTTCGCTCTTAGTCTTCCCTATTCCCTTCTTGATGATATCCAAGCAAACTCTGTTTTGAAGACTGTTACAAAAGAACTTCTTACTCCATTTGGTCTGCGAACATTGTCACCATCCGACAAACGCTATGCAAGAGCCTACACGGGGGGTCCCAAGAGTCGGGCTGCTGCCACTCATCAGGGAACTGTTCATCCTTGGCTCATAGGACCGTACATCACAGCATGGCTTAATGTGAATGGACGTACTGAAGCCAACAGAGCAAAGGCTGAGAAGAGCATTTTCCGCCCTGTCTTGAATGCTGTGCGTCGAGGTTGCTTAGGTACAGTTTCTGGCATGTTTGATGGTTCCAAACCACACAGAGATCGGGGTACTGTTTCACGAGCAAGAAGTGTTGCAGAGCTTCTCAGAATCTACTTCGAAGAGTTATGAACGATTCATCCATAATGCATTATATGCAATTTTGTAGGATATTATTTGCAGTTCGTCGGTTTTTCCATCAGAGGTTACTAGGAAAGAACCTTTGATGATCACGCCATTAAATCAAGAACCCGTATTTGACTCATGCATAACTCAGAGAAAATGCGGCACGCTCGGTTTTTGGTGAGGTGTAAGAAATGAAAAAAACACATACAATATTTATTGTGGCTCTTCTAGTTGTGAGCTTTACTGCCACTGCTAGCTTTGTTAGTGCTCAGGCAACTGGAGCGCCATTCTTGTACGTGGCTTGGGATGTCACAAGTGAACAAGACACATTCGAGCATACTGAGGAACACTCTCAGTGGGTATTTGGTCCGCAGCCAACTGTGGACATTCGTTACGCAGATAATGGTACTTCTATTACCGAGAACTACTACAGAGTAGAACCTGGTGTGGATCTTCTCATTGATATCACGATTCCCAAATCCTTCCTTGGTGAGGGAATTGATCTTGATACTGTTCACTTTTGGGGATCAGCTGGTGAAGATGGAAATACCTTCTTTGTGTTGGAATACAACATTACCTCTGACGAGTGGAATAAACTGAACTTTCATGCCGTTGCTGGACTTGATGTTCCAGTTTCATCTGATTTCGTAGCACTTGATAGTGAGAATAGTGATTACAATGACAATACTGGATTGGAACGATATGAGGTGACCTTTGCATTCAGATTCACAACACGTATTGCAAGACGCATCTTCTGGACAGGAATGCAGGCCATAGATACTCTTGGTCGTCCGGCGACACCTTCTTGGCTTGCTTCAGTCAATGCTGGAGGTTTTGCAATTCCACCACTTGGACTTGGTGTAGATATTGCCAGTCATGTATTCGAGCTACCTCAGTACTACTATGCTGAAGTCACTGACGGAGCTGGGGATATTCTCCACTATGTCGATGCAGGGGATGAGTTCACGCTCAGTCTCGAAGCAAATGAGGAAATAGGCGCTGCTGTCTTGCCTTTTGTGACCACTTATGGAGCGTACACAAGGGACTACGACTGGTCCATGCCAACGAACTTGTTTTCACCAATATCTCCAATGATTCATTCGACTGAGATGCCATTGATAATCTTCTTTGTTTACAATGGTACAGATGCATTCCCAATTGGTGGTTATCTTGACAATATAACATGGGCATACAATTATGATATATTGCAGTGGACAGTTGATTTCGACTTCCTATACAATGCCTCTATTGATGTGTCCGAGTTCTATGTTCTAACTGGAACCACAATTGAGAATGGCGGAGCAAAGATCAACTGGACCGGGTCATTCACAGATCATCTTGATCTTGACGTGGATGACTTCAAAATTGGTGGTAAGATTACTCCCGAACCCTCCTTCTGGTTCGTCATGAATCAAGATGGAGATTGGCTTCAAGCACATCCTGATATTGAGAAACACAATACCGTTAGTCTTGCCTACCAGCAAGAGTTCATTGAGGCTTTCCTGAGGAAAGACAGTCTTGTTATAGACCGAGCACTTCAGGGTGAGATTCTCAATCTGACACTCAATATCCATGCACCAGAGAACATTGTGAATGGTACATCGTACATTGAACTCAATCAAAACAATGTGACAGTTGATGAGGTATTTGAGATTGATATCGGTGGTATGTATTTCCATGTTGATAGACACAACATCACTGTTTGGTTCGAGACAGAAGGGTTCGAGTCAAATGCAACACACTATTGGCGTCACACAACTCGTCACTTCATCGTTTATGACCTAAGGCTTGACCTTGCTTGGTCTGACTCTACGGTTACGAAATGGGTCTATAACTTGGATGGTACTTTCGCCGGTATTGATGTTGATCTGAATGTAGGTCTGATTATCATTCATGATTGGAGCTGGACACTTGGCTCTACAGAGTCAGTTCTAGATATAGGTCTAGAATTCGCTATGGAGGCGCCATCAATGGTGGTAAGTTCTGCACACGTCGCATCCGGTGGTCTTGGTTGGTGGCAGATAAATTCGTCTGTCGCAGGTGATAACGATTATCAACCTTATCCAGCTGGTCCAGAACCCGGAAATAACACCGAATTCTTCAATGAGGAAGTTGAGTGTGATGTCATCTGGAGCCCTGGTCACTTCATTCTCGGTGAGGTAGACTTCTTTGAACCTCAGAGATGGGTAGTGACTGAAGACGGTGCAATCGATTTAGACGGTAATGTATTCACGACTGATGATCAGTTCTTCATCAAGCGAACCGGATACTGGCACGATTGGGGGAACACCTCGATTGAAAAGATGGAGGTAGGAGTCGCCTTTGAGCCAACACCTGGCCGAGATGGTGATGAATTCTTCTCTGCAAACTGGATGGGTGTCTTAGAGTTTGAAATGGCTTTTGAAGCAAATGAAACCTTCTACTGGTACCATACCGATATGTCACCAGTCAGTCAGAGCGAGCTCGATGTCATTCGTGGTGATCTTTGGGCAGATCGGGCTGATGAGATTGCAACACCTGATTACAAGTATGTAGCTTGGATGACAGAGAATAGGACTCTTGATCTGAGTGAGATAACTGGACTCGATAGCAACACATGGACCAACACTTGGTTCTTCTGGGGAACACATCAAGCATTCATGGTGTCTGTATCAGACAGCAGCCGCTTGGCAGCTCACTTCAGAGCACAGTACGCAGGCCTTCTCATCTTCAATGATGACCCATTAGGAGCATCTCCAAGAGCACCTGACTTCTACTTTGAAGAGGGTCAATTGGTGACAGACGAAGTATCGCATCTGATATTGATTGACTCTGTGGGGTCTGTGGAATTCCGACAACCATTCGGTGCTACGAATGGAAGTGGTGCTGTGATTGTATCACCTGACAGAGAGGTCTCATTCGGAGTATCAATCTATGATGTAGATGTGACAATCTATCCACTCCAAATCGAACACTCCCGAGGGGTCCGAGGGCCATGGGCGTTCCGTGAATCCTATGAAGGTACCCTTGATTTGAACCAGAAGGATTTCGATTACGCAATCTCACACGCTACGGTTAATGAGATGGCGTTTGATATATCATTCAACGTGGATCTGGTCACATACGATCCTCTTGATGCATCTAAGTGGAACCATGCGGTCTCCTTCAAGATCGACCAGAAAATAGGTGATTTCACTTTGGACAGGTTCGATCATAGCGTCCTGAATGAACGGAGCCTTGCTGTGAACTTCTTTGGAGTTCTAGGTACAACTGGACGTACAGAACACACTGCAGGAGAACGACCAGTAACTGACACTAATGCTGAGAGTGTAGGTTCGGAGTATTACGAGTTCGGGCATGCTAACAATCCATATGCCAAAGTGACTATGGGAGATCTTCCATACACTTGGGGTTATGACAATCATGCCAATGTCTACCGCTCTGGTTCTTCAACTATACCGATTGGTGCTTTCAGCGCTATATATCAATCAACTTCTGGACAGTCTGTAACTGACTGG
>MEHG01000036.1 GCA_001940705.1 Candidatus Thorarchaeota archaeon AB_25 | reverse complement strand
TTGGAAATATCGAAACTCATGGAAACACATCCATTGGTTATGTATCATCATGAGTACTCCCTTCATAAAATACTCGCTGGAATAACAAAAGTCTATAATACTGATGGAGGAATTAATGCCTTAAACAGACTATCTGGAGGCAGGTTTTCTATCTCAAGATATGCAGTCCATAAGCCATCTCTAGACATCACACCCAATGTTAGACCTTCATTATCAAGACGAAGAAGATACTCTAGATGCTTGATGAGAGATTGTACGAAGTTCTTCACATCTATTCCAGACTCGGGATCTGTTTGTGAGGGAAGAGAAACCTCAACCTCGATTCTCCAGTTTTCAATCGTGTCCGTATCATGAACAGTGAGAATTCGAACCCAATCATTCTGGTAGAGAACTGAAATTGACTCCTCGTCCTCAAAAGGGGGTTGTTTAGCTATTGCCTGTTTACACTTCGATTTCAACTCAGAGAAGGTCAGCATAATGGAATGCAACTCCTTACGGAAGTGTTACTTTGCCACCAGACCATATCTGGCAAAGAAATCTCTAGCCTTCTCTTGATTTACAATGTAGAGAGTTCGTCGCATATCACCAAGATTAGGCACTTTTTCACAAAGGTCCGTGTCAACCAAGCGGTCTAATGCAAAGGTCACGGTCCGTAATGGCACATTAGCTTCCTTGCTGATCACTCTTGGAGATAATGGACCCGTCTTTGTTAGAAATTGTAGTATGCGGAATGCGCTTTTTGGTAGTCTTATCGAAGGTTGCAAAGATTCTCACCGTTATGAAAAGTAACTCAAACTTTGGTTTTGTATTCACGTCATGTCCCTTGTTCAGAAATCGACGAAGTTTTCCAAGTTTCACTGTAGTTTTCTGAACAGATAGCTTCCGAAAAGGGTCAATATGAAAATGGCCGAAGACATTGCTTTTTTAGGTGAAGTAAGAGGTTCCTATCGTCGTTATAGTGAGAGGTTTATGATTCATGAGTAGTGTCTGGACAAAGGCTCGGAAGAACACACCTGAGATTGATTGTGGTCTTTGTGGTTTCACTACTTGTGGAGCTTTCGCACGAGCAGTTGTTGTTGGAAATACTGAGATTTCAGCCTGTCCGGTTCTTGGTCTGGAACAGTATACTCCAGAGAGAGGTGAGCTCGAGATTCTTTCGAGGGAGGTGAATAATACTGAGAAGCCAGCCCCTGAACAACCAGAAGGAGGTGTTCTCCTCTCAAAACCATGTATGGATTCTCATGACCTTCTAATGGCAGAGATGAGGATTTTCAATGGTGTAAATCCAGGTGAGCCCATGAAGTATGGAGTACTTGATCCTGCGATACTCTGTTGGTTCTTGGATTGTGTTTCATCCAGATATGAGGACATGCGATGTAGCAAAGAACTCGCATATGCTTGGGGAAATATGGAAGAGATCAAAATCCATATTCTAAGAGATGGCAGGGTGAGAATGCGACGAGCAAGAGGAGCAGAACATGCTCTTGACTCTTTCAAGATTATTGAACGTACTGTGATGGGTGCAATAATTTGCAATTGTTGCGGTCGAGACCTTCTTACGGTTCTAACTGGATTGGTAGACCCTGTAGACCAAAATCACACTGTAATACGTGCAGGCAGCACAGCATCCCTCAATCAGAACTTAATTGATTGGACTCCTCAAAAACAGACGACTATCCCAGAGCCTATCGCTCAAATGGTTGAGCTTATTGATGAGCTCTACTCAGACCTCATGGACCATCTTAATTTCTTGATTTCAGGGAACAATCCAACTGATCTCAAGACTGAAACACGTTCCAAGATATGCAAGATAATCAGTTCAATGGTTGATCCGTTGATGCAGGGCAATGAAACAGTATTCCTACGAGGTTTGATGTTAGCTTTCTTCATCGATAATGCAAAGATTGGTTTGAGTTCATTGAATCAACTGTTGAGAGATGGCGAAGCGGATAAAGAGTTCATCTTTAAACTACTGAATGCTGCGAGGACTAAGTCACTTCAAGATTTCAATGTTGAATCATTTAATGCTTCAGAAATTCTGCCACTTGCGCACAGTACTCGAATTGAGAGAGCAATACAGCTCTATGATCTGTGGAAGAATGTTTGACCTACACCATTTTACGCCACGCAAGAGGCGATACACATGACACGAACGGCGTGTTTCTATACTTCTCCAATAGCGTCTTGGCTTGTTCCATGTTCACATGGTACTTTGGGCGGCGCATATCAAGAAGGTTCGGAATTCTGCGTAGAATCTTCTCACTTAGTAGTTTCTTAAGCGCAAAACTCACTGTACGAGGCGCCATCTCTAATTTGACGCTGATTTCCTTTGGACACATGGGTCCATCGCAGATTAGCGTACTTATGATTGCGAAGGTGCTTCTGGGAGTTCTTCCGGTTCTTATCGACACCTCTTTCTTTCCTCCATAGTTTCTTTGACAGATTTTGGATTAGCTAGATTGGATATCTATTTGCGTGAAACTAATGGGTTTGAAATCTACAGGATAAACTATGTAAAGAGCTAAAAACCGAAGCATGCAATTCGGATTTGAGACAATACTCGTAAAATGAGTAATCTCCCAAAACATATCAGGAACCTTGTAGTAGATGGTCTTGGTGTGTGGATTGGCAGGGATTGTATTCTTCAGAACCACAATGCTCCAAGAGATAGTTGAATTTTATGTGAGTGATATTGGGATGCATGTGTGGTTAGAACAAGATGATTGTATAATTCTGAGCCACGGAAACCTACTCTTGGGATTCTGTCATCGTGAAACTCCAGAGGTGGATGGGATGATTACATTCTTCTACCCGGCAAAAGAGGATGTTGACGCGATGTATGGTATGTTAAGCCAGATAGCCACATCTCAGCCTGCGCTGAATGAAAAATACCAGATATACCAGTTTTTTGCTCAAGATCCAGAAGGCAGAGCATTAGAGTTCCAAGCATTCCTGCATCCAATTGAACCAATTGGCTTCTAAGTACCGATATCAGCCTTTGAAAACTGACGGACTGAACCATCTGAGCATCCAATGTAGATAAAGCTCTCATCAGTAGTCATAGAATCGATTCTCATTACATCCACTTCCAAACAGAGAATCTCACTCCAATCTTTTTTGGAGAATACTCGCAAAGTCGAGTCATCGGAGATAGAATAAACAAAACGATTGTCAGTGGCAATTGCGTTCACATTGTCAGTATGACCTACAAGACATGCAACACAACTCCAATCATTCTTGTCCCAAACACGAACAGCACTCTCGAATTCTGGTGGACGTGGTGAGCCTGGGCCACCCCACCAGATCTCTCCAGAACCAGAATACAGGAATTTCTCATCACAGGTCAAGGAAAGGACATTAGAATCATGGCCCTCAAGGGAGGTCACTTGGCTGAGGTCATTTCGCGCGAAGACGTTTGTGCAGTCATCAATTCCTCCAGCATAGATGTACTCTTTATCCACAGCAAGCGAGAGTACAAAGTGCCTCTGACCGTGTACGAAACCAACCTCGCTCCAGTCCTTTTTGTCCCAGATGATTACTCTTGAATCGCCCGAGCCTGAAAACAAATAATCATCATCGAAGGCGAAGGTGAAAACTGTACCTAGATGCCCTTCAAGCGTCTTGTTCAGGTCTAGATTTGATTTATCATAGACTTTGATGGTGCAATCATTCCAGATTGTGCCCCCATAGAGGTGCGGATTATCAGCAAAAAGCGATAGTAAGTAAGTACTGCTCTGACTTTGAATTTTTTTATACAAATCCAATGCTGGTTTCTTCCATGCTGTAATCATCCCAGAGTCATCGGCTGAATAAAGATGTAGGTCATCGTTAGCAAGGGCAGTCAATGAAGAGGATGAAGTAGGAGCATCTATGATTTGAAGTTTCGAAGAATCGGAAGTCGTCTTGTGTTTGGTAATGGTTCATCCCCTTTAGAGGGCAAATGCGAGTTGTTTATACATGTTGTCAGAGATTGTGTGTGACAACTAAATAGCAACTAGAGTGCTACTCTCAATAGACCAACCAAGATCCTTGGCGGTTTTGAATGCTTCACTCGATTCATTGTGTTTCCCGAGAATCCATAGAAGAACTCGTAGTTTGTTCCAAAGATTAGGATTCTTTTTGTCAGCCTTTAACTCAGCGCGTACACGTTTCTCAAGTTTCTTGTACTGTTTCTTCTCTTCACGCCTAGATTTGTCAGCATTCTGTAGGACCTCTTGTATCTGCTCACTTAGAATTCCTATACAGTGACTCTGGAATTCCTCGGGTCTGTCACGCATGAAGGCGTTAATAGCAGATTTTGGAGTGTCCTTCACCTTCCAAAGCTCCCCTGTTACCAATTGACTCTCATAATCATGCTGCATGAAATCCATCAATGCCACTAAGTTTTGAGTCACTAGGTGGTCATCACCAAGAGTTTTCCTGCACCAATCTAGCTCTCGATACACAAGCTCAGATCCAACACTATAGAGAACACTCGGAGTGGCATCTATCTTCTTCAAATCATTCATGAGATCCTTTACGGTGTATAATTTTCTCTTTGGCAGTTTCGCAGCCACTGTAGATTCACCTACCGAATGTCAGTAATTGTGAACATATCATGCGTATAAATCATCGTGGGATATTTCGGAATCGCTGAATTAAGAAGTTGTTCTAGATAGGCAATTGCCAAAGCATCCATGTGGGCAGCGAAACGAATAGACGCACGTATATAACGAAGACTAGAACAAACAGCGAAACAATGACAACAGCCCAGTCACGTTTCCTGAATTTCAGAACATTCATGTAAGTCCTCTTCTCGCTTGCACCGAACCCTCTAGATTCCATACTCTCTGCAATTGACAAAGCACGTCTGATTGAAACAATTATCAGCGGGACAATGATTGGCACAATGTTGCGAATCCGTTTAAGCAGGTTCCCTTTGTCAAGCTCCACTCCTCGCGCTTTCTGAGCGTCCATTATTGCATAAGCTTCCTGCCCAAGGGTGGGAACATATCTCATTGCCATACTCATTGCAAACGCGAACTCAAATCTTACACGCATTTGGATCAATGCTTGTGATAACTCGTCGGGATGAACTGTCAGAAAGAACACGGAGAAGGAGGTCATTAGTGCGACAAGTCGTAGGGTGAGTGCTATAGAGTGAGAGAAGGGATTGATTTGTGTTGATAGTAATGTATTGAAGATTATAATGAAAATGAGCAAAATTGATAGACCCTTCATACTACGAGTCCATCTACTAAGTGATTTTGCAGCACCAATGATTGGAACAAGACAGCAGAATATGATCAGGAGAGGAATTATCGCTAGAAATAGCAATGATACTACTGCTAAAACTATAGACATGAACAACTTCGCACGAGGGTCTAACTGGTGAATAACCGAGTCTTGGCGAGTGTATTGAAAAACTTCAAGAAACGACATTTCACCTACCTCCCAAGATTTTCAGCACAACTTCCTCCAGATCATCCATTAACGTGAGCCTCTCAGGAACTTCTGGGAACATGCTATGAAGACTTCTGGCGGTTTCTGTTAGCTGTGGTCGTGTAAGAGAGCATCTCTCTATCACATCATTATTACTCAGAACTGAATTTGTGGGACCATCTGCTATTATTTTGCCATCGGCCATTGCTATGGTCCGAGGGAAATTTTCAATCACAAACTCAATGTCATGAGTGACGACTATCACTGTCTTGCCTTTCTCATTCAAATCGCTAAGCATCTTGGCAAGGTATTCCTTTTGTCGTGCATCCTGACCGATTGTTGGTTCATCTAGAGAGAGAATTCTCGGTTCGGTAGCCAAGACTGAGGCAAGCGCGACTCGCTTTCGTTCTCCTCCGGAGAGTGTGAATGGAGACCGTTCTGCGAGACCTTCAAGACCAAGACTGTTTAGAGTTCGTTCACAACGTTCCTTGGACTCTTCTTTTGAGTATCCCAGGTTCTCAAGACCGAATATTACCTCTCGTTCCACACTGTCTAGGAAAAGCTGGTGGTCAGGATTTTGCATCACAAGTCCTATCTCACGAGCCAGTTCGGCAACTGAGTATTGCTTGGTGTCAACACCATCTAAGATTACTCGACCTTGGTCTGGGCGAAGTAAACCATTGAGATGTTTCACTAGTGTTGTTTTACCGGCCCCATTGCTTCCCATTATTGCTATTCGCTCACCATCATCAATCTGGAGTGATACCCCTTGTAGTGCCGTGTATAGGCCATCATAGGCAAAATGCACGTCCTCAAGAATTATCATCTCTTCGTGACCTCCTGAACGAGTGTTGCAAGTTCTATACCTGTGAGTGGCACTTTTTCGAGGTTGAACCCTCGTTCCTGCAGTCGTTTGTAGAGCTGTGTCGCTTTGGGAATTCCCACTCCAATCTCCTGGCAGAGGTCCATAGTCAATACTTCTCGAGGTTTTCCATCAGCCACTATGCAGCCTTTGTCCATAAGTATGACTCGGGATGCATCCTTTGACACTAGATCTAATCGATGCTCAACAAGTACAACGGTCATATCACGTCTGTTTAAATCTGCAATCAAATCGAGAATCGTTTCAGCACTTCGTGGGTCCAGATTAGAAGTTGGTTCATCTGCAACTAGAATCTTGGGCTTAAGAGCCAGCGTTGCAGCCATAGCCACTCGTTGTTGCTCGCCCCCAGACATCTCATGAGGATGTTTATCCCGTAGATGCTCAAGGTCCAGCATTTCTATGAGATCCTCAACTCTTCGACGTATCTCTTTTGGGTCAACCCCTAGATTCTCTGGGCCGAAGGCAATCTCGCGTTCAACATTCAATGTCACTAGCTGGTTCTCTGGTTGTTGAAACACTAATCCAGCAATCGGAGCAAGTTCAGCAACGCTGTTTTCCCTAGTGTTTTTTCCATCCACTATGACATTCCCAGCAATGTAGCCACGATGAAATTGAGGGACCAGCCCATTGATAGCTCTGCACAGAGTTGTCTTTCCGCAACCACTGGGGCCAGTGATAACAACATATTCGCCCTCCTCAATATTGAGGTCTATCTTCCTGAGTGCGAGAGAGTCACCTCCCAGATACTTGAAGCTGAAATCTGCGAACTGTATCAGGGGCACTCTAAGCAACCTCCTATGTTGAACTCCCTTCTTCCGAGCTATTTTTTTCTTCAACAGCCTTCCTAATGAGCTCTACCGAACGGACCATTGCTTTCTCGAAGTTCGCCTTTCCATTGGCTCCAGCAGCATTTGCGTGCCCACCACCTTCACCCTCGATAAGTTGACCAAGTGGTTCCATTACATCAGAGCCAAGGCTGACTCTTGTCTTTTCAAAGAATTCTCTTGTGCTACGTGAGCTGAATCGTACAACATCCTTGGAGGGACTTCCACCTACGATGGCCACATCAGCACCCAGTTCAATCAGTCCGCGACACGAACTTGCCTCAAATGCATTAATCTTCGATGTGGCAACAATCCAATCACCAATGAGATGCACCTTTACTCGTGCAGCTGCTTTTAGACGGGCAATTCTTTCAGACCTGTCAGGTTTGATTAACAAAGATCTCACGCATTTTTCATAATCAGCACCCGCTTCAATGAGTTTCATCGCTGCAGACAATGTTTCCAAGCCAGTATAGAAGAATCGACGAGTGTCAAAAATCATGCCCGTAAGCAATAGGTTAGCAGTACTAGCATCAATCGGCACACCCAAGTCAGAAAAGACTTTCACCATAATCTCGCATGTAGACGACTTGTCCTCATGCAGTATTTGATGGTCCGCAATCAGGTCAATCTCAGGATTTCGTTCGTGATGATCTATGACTATAGTCTTGCTTGGATTTTCTGGAATGTGTTGGAGTGCATTTCCAAGCTGGAATCTACTATTTGTGTCAAGGAGAATCAACAGGTCATGGTCTGATTCTGGAGCTCTTGAAACCTTCATCTCTGGTTCAAATATCTTCAGAACTTGATTTGATAAACGACTAACGTCGTCAGCAGCTAGTTGGGGAGCACCATCAGGATTGAGCGACTTGTATAGTCTAGCGAAAGCAATCATTGAACATATGGCATCAGGGTCAGCATTCTGATGTCCAAGAATGAGGGGGGTTTTAGAGTCCTTCAGAAGATGTTCTAAACTCACTTATTCTTCATCTCCGTCAGCTGATTCTCCAGCCACTCAACTCCAAAGTTTGTTGCCTCTTGCAACAAGTCTTCAAGGGAGTGACCAGTGTCGAACAGTTGAGTTATCTCAAGCTGGACATCTAGGTCTAGTTGACTGTCCTGAAGTTCCAAGGTACAGCTAACGAATAAGGTATCAATACTTTTCTCAGGAATCTTCTTCAAAATGAATTTGCTAACTTGTGCTTCGCACTCTTCTGTTAGTTGTTCAATGACTTCCTCAGATAGCTCAGGAAGTCCTATACTTAGTATGGGATTCATTTCTCTCACTGAAGGCGAAGATTGCGCTTGGACAACTCTAGCTCAATCTTTGTCTGGAGTTCCTTTAACTGATCTGCAAGTTTCTCAGTCTGTTTAGATGTTGCTGCAAGTCTCATTTCGATTGTCTTCTGTCGATCATCGAGCTCTTCCACAACTCCAGGTTTCTCGACTTTGAACATGACCTGACCAACTGCCTTGTATGTAACAGTGTCATCTGGCTGTTTTCGAAGCTCTTCTAGAGTAGATTTGATCTCTGTAAGCTCAGATTGAAGTGTCTGAGACATTGCAGTGAGGGTTTCATGATTACGTCGCATTGTATCGAACTTCTGGAGTTCTTGCTCCAATGCAGGGGGGATAGTCTGGGCCATTCTTAATTCACTCCCGTCTTCAGAAACGACTCGTTTCAGACTGCGCCCTCGGAGTAGTGACTTAAGCGTTTTGATTGGTCTGTATCAGCCAACTTGTTCGATTGACTTGATGCATGCAGAAACCCAGGCAATATAGGAATTCATTGCAGCTCGTAATGCGGTTAAATCCCCAGCTTCAACTTCAATAATCAGAACTGTATCTCGCAAAGATACTTGTGTTGTGGCTCTATCTGAAGGACCCGATTTTGTTTCAGGTTTGAGCGCAGCAAGGATTATTTCTGCGGTCTCTTTGGATTCGAGAGGAATCTCAATAACTGATTTACCAGTTACAATGTTTGAACTCATCCTACTCGTTCCTCCTGATTGAGGTAACACTAATTCTCGGACCAATTTCGATTATGTCTGTCGAGTGATAATGTGTCCAAAGAATCTTTCCAGAAGGCAGGTCTTCTAACCAAATCAATGACCAGTTATCTTCGACCTGAGCATCCTCAGGATTCGTCAGTTCAAAGATTTCGACATTGAGAAATGAAGCCAATACCTCTCCAAGTTCTCTTGTCTTATTGCTGCTTCCAGATTCTATGAAAACTCCAGATGTTCCAATGATTCGATTCTTCTTAGTTGGATTTACCTCACGACGGAGTTTTGCGCTTTCTATCTTTATTTTAACGAGTTCCTTTCCAGACGAGGATGTGAAACTAAGTATGCCTGGGTTTCCCTTCCACATTGATATAACAAGAGCCGCCTTGGCACCAGACTGACCAACACGGGCAGCTAGCTCAGTTAGACCCATCCCGCCACGGTTGAATCTTTCCGTTCCTGGGAGAACAGTCCACAAATCACGTACAAAAGAACGAACTCTATTGGATGTTTTCCGGGATGTAGTGATAAGTAGAGGCAAGATAATTCGGCCCGTAATCACTCTTCTTCAGTAGGAGTTTCTTCATCCTCAACAGGGATGGTTTCTGCATCGAGTACGACTTCTTCTTTTTCAACATTGGGTAGGAAGTCGACAGCTTCTTCGATGTCCTCATCATCACGAAGTGCAAGAAAGTCACCTGAGACCCTCTGAGCAATGGCTCTGTTAGCAGCCTTTCCAGCATCAGTGAACGGAACGTATGCACCACCTGCAAAGAGTAGATCACATTTACTGCATTTCCAGAGTCCTACAGCCTTCCTTTTCAGTGCCTTCGTAGCACATGAGGGACAACGGGTTGGTTCCTTCCTTCGGTTATCAATATCAAGGACTCTGCGGCGTAGTTTAGCACCATACCTTACTCCGAATCTACCTGTGCTACCAACCTTCTTGGTTCGTCCCATTTTCTGGTCTCCTTGTTAAATTTACTTCACTCCCACTTGAAGTGAAGTTAATCTGTTGGAACCTATCAGTCGCCCAGCAGTTTCTCTTATTAGGCTTACGTTGTGTTGTGTTTCGATAAGCAGAAAATAGATGATTAGGAATGATTCCTAACCACCTAGTTTGTGTTTATTCTACTGCTTTTGCGGCGTCTTCGATTGTTTTTTGGATGGCCTTGTTAGATTCTAGAGCCATTTCCATGGCTTGGTCTACAAGCTCTAACGACATCGGACCAGATCCACCACCCTTCTGCATAGCAGTGAAGCTGCTGCTTTTGTCAATAGCCATTGTCAGTCTGCAGTCCTGAACGAACTCTTCTTTCAGTATTGTATCGATGATTAGATGTTCATCAATCTTAGCTACTGTGTGCTCAACTGCAACATTGTTTAATGGTAGAGACAATATTTCACCAGTGGCTACTACCTTATTGTCTTCCCACTTCATCTCGGGGTACTTTGTTGTAAGTAGAGCTGTGTTAACTGCAATGGATGATGCGTCGATGAGGTTACCATCGTACTCCATGGGATACACATCTGCAAATACCATGTAGACCTTCTTGCCCTTCTCAATACAGAGTTTCTTGGCATCCACGGTTTCAGACTCTCGTACACCTCTATCGACAACCCGTGCAAGTTCTATGGCGGCCTCCTTTGGGGGTCCAAGCTCGAAAAGTGGGGACGCAATTGGAGACATCTCAGCAGTGACCATGGTTACTCCCTGGTCAGGAGAATCTGCATAGGGTTCGCCAACAAGAATCTTCACGCCTGCAACTACAGAGGTGTCGCCTAGTCTGACAAGAGCTGAACCTTCAGCTTTTGCAGGCACTACATTCGCCTCAATCTCAATATCACGGTACTCATTGAATGCTCTACCGTCAAGTCGCTCACCCTTTCGAAGAAGGTCTGAAATGAACTCGCGGTCAATGTGACTAATTGTTTCAGTACTGTAATCACCCATTCTACTCACCCTCCATCAGTTCTGCTTCGCCAAGATCTGTTTCCAGGTCGTCATCGAAATCATCTTCATCCTCGATATCATCACCGTTATCAGGGGTCTTCTTGATATACGCTCGCTTAAGCGCCTCCTTTTGAAGCTCATGTAGATACTTACAGGAGTTTATTCCCATCTGCAATGCTTCTCTGAGCTCCTCACGACTGAACGACCCATCTTGTTGGAGGAGTGTTATCTCTTCTGTGTTAGGGATGATTGCCATAGGCACGTCGCCTTGGCCATACTTGTCTTCCTCATCACCTAGGTCTACAAGGAGTTTACCATCAGCTTTACCAACAGCTACTGCAGGTATCAAGCTCCTCATTGGAATTCCTGCGTCAGCAAGCGCTAGTGAAGCAGCGTTGATTGCAGCACAACGAGTGCCACCGTCGGCTTGTATCACCGTAATGAAAACGTCCACTACTGCTTTCGGAAACTCTCCAAGAAATAGTGCGGGTTTCAATGCATTGGCTATGACCATGGAAATCTCCTTCTCTCTACGAGATGGGGCAGGTCTCTTTCTGTCAGGTACAGAAAATGTAGCCATTCGATAATCTACTCGTAGATATGCCCTATCGTTCAATGTCAAGTGTCTTGGATGTAGTTCCCTTGGACCATAAACACCAGCTATGATGTAGGTCTTTCCTTGACGGATTGATGCTGAGCCATCAGCTTGTTTGAGTACTCCAACTTTTAGCTCAATTGGTCGCATTTCATCAGTTCTTCGACCATCTATCCTCAAGCCCTCAGGACTAATCAGAAAATCGGGCTTTACTTCAGGACTCATTATTCACTCACTTCCTCTGTCTGTTTCTCATCTTCTTCTTCTTTTACTTCAGCTTCGGCCTCGACCTCTGCTGGTTTTTCTTCCTCAGCTTCTGTCACGACCTCAAGCTCAGGTTCCACCTCTGGTTCTGGTTCAGATTCCACCTCATCAGGCGTTTCTGGTATAGTTTCCTCAACTTCAGAACTAGCATCTGGAACCTTGACTTCTTCCGGTTCAATTTCTTCTTCAGGCTCACTGCTGCTCTTGATTTTAGCCATCTCTTCTACAAGCATCTCACTTATCCGGTCTGTGAGTCTGGATGTATGTGCTTGAGCCTCGATTGTCGTAAAGGCCTTAATCGCAAGCCTCAGAACTTCTGTGCTGGAAGCACGTATCCAAATTCGCCCATTTTGGCCCACCATAGTTTCGATATTCAAGTGATCATTGATCATGTTGATCATAGACCCTCTTCTACCAATTATCCGTGGTATTTTAGCAGGGCTCACTTCTAGAATCATGCCACCTTGGAGCACCCTAAGTCCGCGTCCCTTCATTCCGAGGAATGGACCACTCCCCCTGTCAAAAGCAATCACTTCTGCAGCGATCACATCTCCCATATCCATGTACTCGGAGATGTCATCAGAGTAAGGTCTCCTTAACGCGTTGTTTGCGTGAAGAGAGGCACCATATGGGCCACCTATGTTTATCTTCCAATTGTTGCCTGCTACTAGAGTTATTGTACCAATTACTAAATCTCCTTCCTTCGGGATGTAAGCACCCTCAAGAGCAACCACTTTTACTGTGTTTCCTCTGAGTTCTGCTAGACCCACGAGTGAAGAGAATATCTTGCCGTCCTCATCATATGTGCCGAAGGAGGATCTATACCTACCCTCTGCAAGTAACTGACCAGGGACAACTACTTCTCGTTTCTGGAAATATACTGCCAATTATTTATTCCCTCATTTTGTAATGATTATGATTTTCAATTGTTTATCCATCATTCATGCTCATCTGACGACTTCGATTCTGATTTGCCCCTTCGTCAGTTTATTGAGTTCATCATAGAGTTCCTGTCTTTTCTGCGCAGGAATCTCAACAAGTCCAGTCCAAGAACCATCTTGACCCCATGATTGTGATTGGATTACACCAGCTGTTGCTACCATGTTGTATCCTTTTCCTGAGAAAGAGGCAGGTAAGGTAATCTGTAGTTTCACACTCTCAAAGGAGATGGGTATGATAACACGGAGTGCCTTCACAACGGTTGGAATCTGTTCATCCACACTAATGAATGCATTAACAACAACCTTTGCTTCTTCCATAGCTTGTCGAATTCTGTCGGGTGGATGAGGATGACCAGTTTGGGGGTTCATAGCGCGTTTGGCGAGATGATCTATAATGGTCTCCGTCTTCTCAGCAACAAGCTGCTCTCTCTGTTCGTGTGTTAATCTGAATTCACCCTGTTTGATAATTTCTGGGGCAATATCAAAGACTTCATCAGTTCCAAACGTATCTTTCACGAGGCTATCAGTTGCACGTTCACCTCGTTTTGCATCCTCATAGATCTCGTATGATTTTAGAATTTCTTCAAGAGGAATGTCTTCACCACGTCTGTAATCAAATGCAAGATTCGGATCTACGAACAGCTCAAACCGAAGATGACCTTTCTGTATTCCAATGACTACTGCATCAAGCTCTATCCATTTTTCGCCGCTTTTCTTGCCTGATCCTCCACCCATCATCTTTTGGTCAGCTCCTAATCTTTTGTGGACTTGGTAGGTTGCAGGAAGCTCTTGATCTCGGAATCCGATAGTTTTTGAAATGTACGAGTATCTACTGGTATCTTTGCGATTTCAACGGTTTCTGGAGTCAAGTCCTTATCGCCGGCTTCGCGAAGCGAACCCAAAGCAAGTTCAATGGCATCATTGAGACTCATTTTCCTATTGTATCTCTTCTCAAGATACTCGCCAGCTCTTGCAGCACCCCTTCCAATGATTGAAGCCAAAAAGCCCCAATACGTACCTACAGGGTCTGTGACATACAACTTCGGTGATCCGTCATGATCGACTGAACCGAAAATCATGGCAACACCATAAGGTCTTGCACCGCCACCTTGAGTGAACTGTGCTTTAAGGTCACAGATATGTTCAGCCAAGGCTTCTGCTGGGACTGCTTCTTCGAAAGTTAACCAGTATGACTGTGCCTTGACTCTTGCCTCTGCGATTAACTTACGAGCATCAGCCATCAAACCAGAGGTTGCGACACCAACATGCTCATCTATCTTTGATATTTTTTCCACACTATCAGGTTCTTGCAAAGGCTGAACCTTCTTCTCAGCCAGAAGAACAATTCCTTCTTCTACAAGAATACCTATTGATGTAGCACCCTGTTCAACTGCCTTCTTTGCATATTCCGCAGCGAATATTCGTCCGTCAGGACTGAAGATGCTGGTACTCATATCATACCCAGCGCCAGAGATCCCAAACACAGTTTCTTCCTCCAAGAAGTCATCAGAACACAACGGAAGTCAGAACTTTACCAAAGATATTCAATCCAACAATTCCGAAGAGTTGGGAGGACTCCTTTGCTATAAGCCCAGAGCATACCTGCAACTAGGCTCTGATTCGAAAACCAAGACCTACGCTCATAAAGCTTCTGGTGCATCCGAATAACCGGATGAGTGCTACGACTCAATCCTGGAGAAGATAGAGGTATACTACGAAACCAAGGGATAGAACTACTGTTGCTGCACCGACAAATAGACCGAACATTGCTGAACTCATTATCGCCATGACTATTAGAATGACGATGACCTCAGTCCACCCAGCCCTAATGTTAGTTAGCATTAATTTCAGATTGATAGCAGTTACAGAGAGGAAGATGAAAGCCATAACCATTACTAGAACTTCAATGAGAACTGTAAGGGCAGGGTTCATTTCATTTATTGCACCAACTGGGCTTGTATCAATGACCTCTGGCGAAGACCAGGCCCAAAATGCTAGACCTATGACAAAAAACACTACGGTGAGTAGTACTGTAATAATCGTGGAGCGCATCATTTCGCTTCTTTCAGGGGTCTCATCGCTCACTGTTCTTAACACCGACCTTGGAACTCGAGGATTTGTGTTTCACTCTTAAACATACCGACCGATTCAGCGTTGTCCATCACTTCGAAGAAATAATGATGGGGCTAGTGATCATGATTATGCTCATGTTCGTGACCAACAGTCAAAGACTCTTTGAAGGTATCAGTCAAATCCTCTGACACAGTTTTCATGTCATCAAGCTCTACATGCACCCTCTCGCGTACGCGTTTAATCTGTAGAGCGAGTAGGTATGAGAGCGCTGCTAGGATACCTGCAATTGCACTTGGTGAAACAAAGATTACAAATGATGTTGTTATTCCGACGAGTTCTGCTACAAGGGCAATGAAGAACACAGAGAAAATCACTCCACGAACTGATTTTACTAGTTCATTGGATGCAGCTGCGGGGGCAACCATTATCGCATAGACAAGTATAGCGCCCACTGCTTTTGTAGCAAGGGCAATAGCTAGGGCTGAAACAATGAGCATTAGATAGTGGTAGGCACGGGCATTCATGCCATGAGCGATTGAGCCCTCCATATCAACACTGACATAGACAAACTCCTTGTTGAACATCAGAGTGATGAATCCTAGTAGAACAGCAGTGCTAGCTAACATTATGACATCAAGATTGTTTAGCAGTAGGATATCGCCAATCAGATAACCCCAGATTTGGGGTACTCGGTATGGTGGAATGTAGTACATCAGAAAGACTGCAAGACTCATGGAGAGCGCAAATGAGACCCCCACTGCAACCTCCATTTTCTGGGTTATACCGGATTCACCAGCGTAACCAGTGAAAACAGCTACTAATACACTAAACAAAAGAGCACCTAGAATCGGGTCAAACCAAGGAACTAGACCTGAGTCCTGTAGGAATATACCCAATGCGGTTCCACCTAGTGCGGCATGTGCTACACCGGATGCCATGAAGGAGAGTCCTCGGAAGACAAGGAATGTTCCACTGGCCGCTGCCACTATTGCAATCAGTATTGCTGCAATGATGGCTCGTTGAAGGAATGGACTATCAAGAATCAACTGAATAATCTCAATCATGACGATCAATTCCTGAGTCACGGGTCATGCAGTAGCGATGTCCTGAATGTTCTACAATTCTTGCAGTAGGACCATAGACTTTCTTCATCAGCTCAGGATCCATAATTGAACAAGGTTCACCAAGTCCTATCACTGTGTTCTTGAGAAGTAAAACATCTTCAACCAGAGTATGGATTGGGTTGAGATCGTGTGTGACCATGACTATGCTGACATCATTCTCCTTGTGATACTTGCCTAGTACATCAACAATCAGATCTTGGCTCTCTACATCTGTACCTGCTAGTGGTTCATCAAGCACAAGGATGGACCCCTCACTAGCTAGAGCTCTAGCCACCAAGACTCTCTGTCTTTGACCTCCAGAGAGTTCAGGAAAAGGTCTATCCCATAAATCAACCATGTCAACTTGTTCTAACGCATCTTTAGCAATTCTGATGTCCTTTGATGATGTAAATCGGGGAGGCAGTTTCTTGAGAAGCCGGCCCATTAAGACAATATCTTTCACTTTCATAGGCACTGTAAGTTCTATGCGATCTCTCTGAGGCACATACCTTACAATCTTCCTGATCTTTCCTGATTGCTTCAACGAGTCATAACCATTGACTTTGATGCTTCCTCTAAACGGTTTAATGAGTCCTAGAAATGTCTTGACTAAAGTGGATTTTCCGGAGCCATTTGGACCTATGATTGCCATGAAGCTTGGAGATTGTATTTGAAAGGAAACGTCGTGGAGCGCAAGCTCACCGTTGGGATAACGAACTGCTAGATTCTGAGCTTCAAGTAAGGGAACAGAAGCCATCAAGTGGACCCTCCTATTAGACAAGCCTCAACCTTCAGTACTTTCTTCTGTGCCCGAAGTTTCTTGAGAAAATCACGTACAATATCTGCCTTTGCGGTGACAATCATTACTTCGATGCAACTACCGTCGCGGGCGTGCGAATGGATGGTTGCTGAAATATTGTCCTTAAACTCATGCTGAACAGCGCTAATGTTGTGACCCTGACCCTTCTTGTAATAGAGTGCTGTGACTACTGCAGTGATTACTCCATTCGCACTCTCAATGTTTCGGTGCTCCGACATCAGCGCTTGGACAGCGTGTCGAACCACATCAGAACGATTAGAGAATTCGCCCTCTTTGAGGAGGAACTCTAATTCTTCAAGATCAGAATCCGTCATGGAAACAGTAACAATTGGCATTTTCAACACTCAAAACCGTTCAATCGTTAGTAACTATTTCAAAATTGTTATTAAGGATTTGGCTTGATGATATTTAGGAGTAATTATGTTGAATCGGAGAAAAGTGTCCACAATCCCACTGATTTTATTTCTTCTACCCCTAGTCATAAGTGGGATGACACTGGAGGTTCACGCACAGCCTCTTGTCGAAAGAACCATCGCAGTTTCAGTCACATCCCTCGCAGGGATTGTTCAGGAAATCGGGGGATCACAATACAACACAACTGTTTTGATGAATCAGGAAGCAGATCCTCATGCATTCACTGTAACTCCTGAGATTCTCGCTATTGCTGACAAAGCGGACTTACTCGTCTTCACTGGGCATTTTCATTGGGAGGAAGATCTCGCGAATCAAACGTCGACGCCCTTCATCACATTCCACGACGAGGTTGCGTGGGAGAGTTATGATGAATACGGTGCTGAGTTTTCACCAATGCCAGGTGATGCGTTGGTGGAAGAAGAGGAGGAACATGAGCATGAGGGGAATCCACATGGTTATTGGTTGCTCCCAAAGAATGCATTAGCCATAGCAAATGCCACACGTTCAGCATTAGTGACACTCAATACAACCTTGGTGAGTGAATGGAATTCAAATTTTGAAAGGTTTACTGAGGCGGTTCAAGAGTTAGAGGATAAGATAGATACTCTCGATAATGTGTATGGGTTCTCCGACATGCATGCAGTGGCAGTGTTTCCTGCCGAAGCGTATGTTGCTGAAGCGTTTGGGATTTCAATTGATGCAGTCCTTCAAATTGATGAGATGACAATTTCTGGAGCAATGCTTTACGAAGTTCAACAAGCAATCAGAAATGGAAGTGTTGACCTGATTATCGGGTCGGACGTTGCGAGGTTACAGACTGGAGGAGAGTTTGCATACCAGCTGCAGGTAGACTATGGAGGAATTCTGATTTGGTGGAAAACTGTCTTCTTTGCAGAATCGGATTACATCTGGATGATGGACTATAATCTGGCAGTCCTAATCAGTGGAATAGAAGAGGGGCCAAGAAATATCGTTGATAATACGATTAACATTGGTTTAGTTGCACTAGCAAGTGTTCTTGGCGTGCTTGTTGTTATCGAAGCAGTGCTTTTGATAATGCGGGCCCGAGCGGAGTAGTAAAATTGGTTCACTGAACTTTTGTGCCAAGCCTCATGTTATACACAGCAAACTCTAATTCGGTGAGCTCGTCTTGGAGTTTCTTATACTTCTCATCAAATTCATCAATACCAATGATTCCAGCTTTCTTATCAGTTACAAGTTGTTTCAGTGCCTTCTGACGATCGTGAATATTCTTCTTCAGCTTCTCCCATTCCTCTTTGTTTGAGGTGATTGAGCTGCTCCAACTCTTACTTGCATCAGCATCTTGATCTAGTTTCTGGACTATGTCATCCAGTGACTTTTTGATTGTTTCAGGCTTGCTGGACTTTTCGGATTCACGCTTGCTCAAGGTTCTCACCGTTCTTGGTTCATGAAGGTGTATTCGATATATGCCTTCAGTTTGCGGAGCAAATAGCTATCCTAGGACTAACGATAGGATTGGAATCAATGGCAATAGGAGAAGCGTGCCCACCGTCACAGTTGTCGATGCAATTTCAACATCTAAATCAAATCCTGAAGCATAGACAACAGCTAATACAGCAGGAGGCATTAGAGATTCTAAGATGAGTACCTGGATGGGAAGTTGTGAAAGAGTTGAGAAGAGGATAATCGGTAGAACAAGTAGAGGTATGATTAGCTGGCGGATTGCTATAACATTCAGGGCTGTGCGTACATCAGTCAGAGAGAATCTGACTCCCACACCCAGACCGACCGAGATCAGTGCCAGATATGTGGTGAGAGGGGAGTTGTAAGAAAGTATCACAGTCAAATCTGGTGGAAGTCCTACATTCAATCCCAGAAGGATAAGGGAGAGTATTGCTGCCAGAAATGGGGAAAATGTGGCTGTATCTTTAGCAATCTTTTTCCAACCAGCTTCTTTGCCTCCAAAAGCCGCTCCCATAAATGACCCAAGGGTAACCAAGAGAATCATCTGTGTCAGCGAGAACATTATTACAAAGGGGACTGCAGTCGGGCCTAAGAATATCAGAACTAGTGGTAGAGGTATGAAAAGGGCGTTAGTGAAGGTGGAACAGATGAAAAGAGAGCCTTTGGTTTGATTATTGATTTCTCGACCTCGGAGTCTGAGATAAATCAATGCAGGTCCAAGAAGATGGATAGCAAGCGTAATCACAAGGAAGATTGGTATTTCCACAAGGGTAGTGGGTGTTGATGTTAGAAGGGAGTAGAATATGAGGATTGGAACTAGGATATTGATGAGTAGTGAGTTAAGGTACTTGTGTGCAATTTTCCCTTTTCCAGACAACTGTGCAATAAGATAGCCAGCAACAATGAAACCATAGAAGAGGACTATCTGTGTGAGTAGGGCGTCGATTGTCTGAATTGCTACCACCAACATCTGTTAGTGAAGACCTACGAAATAAGCTACCGGATTAGGAATTAAAGATCAGTTAATCCTAATTCATCTAACGCTGTGTCAGAAGATTGACCGGTCTTTTTATCCCATTTTCGGTATTCAT